>DATILK010000489.1:0-6691 GCA_035476555.1 Chthoniobacterales bacterium
TCCCCTGCACGTGGTCGAGAATCGCGTAAGCCATGCTGATGAACATGTCTTCCTTGATGTCGGGATAAAGCTGGCGGTTCACCTTTTGCAACACGTCGGCCGGCGACGGATTTTCGGTCGCCTGGCTGCGCAAAACGCTCCGGCAGATCGCCATGATGATGGACGCCGGCACGCCTTTGCCGGAGACGTCCGCGATCGCGACGCCAAGCTTCGTCTTGTCCACCTCGAGGTAATCAAAGTAATCGCCGCTGACGTGGCGCGCGGGAATGTTAAGACCAGCGATCTCAAAGCCCGGAATGACCGGCGCTTCGCTCGGCAACAGGATGCGCTGGATGTCGCGCGCGATTTCCAGATCGTGATCGAGCCGTTTCTTTTCGTTCGCTTCCGAATAGATGATTGCATTGTAGAGCGCGAAGGCCGATTGCTCGGCGATCGATTTGAAGACAATGAAATCGCTTTGGGTGAACGATGGATGCGATGGGCCGTTGCCAAGGGCGAGCACACCCATGTTTTGTTTTCCGTAGAGCAGCGGGGTCACCATCACCGAAGCCGCGCCTAGCGACGTCCCGCGCAATCCCGCCAGCTCCGGCGCGTTCGCGAGATCGGTGAGCAAGACAGGTTCACGCGTCTGCCAGACGCGCCCGATGATTCCCTCGCCCGGCGCAATCGCGTGAAGCCGCAAATAACTCTCCAGCGCACCAGCATTCGCCGCCGCCTGTTGCAGAATGTGGGTCGGCACGTCGATGAAGGGCGGGCAGCCTTTTGAAATAAAAGCCGGCGCCAGTTTTCCGCCCGCGCGCTCCATCATGTAAAGCGCGCCCCCCTGCGCATCGAGCACGCGGGCCGCGCCTTCGACGATCAACCGATGCAGATCCGCCGCGCGAATCGTTTCGGTAAACGCTTCGCCGAGACCGTGGAGAAAATCGAAGACGAGCGTTTCTTCGATCTGGATTTCTTCCTTCGAGCGTTCGAGCTGGCGAATCCGAACGCGCTGCTGCCACCAGGTAAAGGCCCAGGCCGCGAGCGAGGCGATGAGCAGGCCGAGGAAAACGATTGGCCACATGCGCCGCGGAAGGGATCAGTTCGACGGCGTCTCGTGGTGGAGGTCTTGTTTCAGATAATCGAGGACGTCTTTGAAACGAGAGAAGTTCTCCGGCGCGGCTTCGCAGAGCGCTTCGTGCGCATGGAGCATGTCGGCGTTGACCTGTTTTTTTTGTTCCACCGAGGAGCCGTTGGCTTTGTCGTGCTGGAGCAGCTCGCATTGCGGGGCGGCGGTGCCGTTGCTGTGGATATCGAAAATCTGATCGAGGCCGAGGCCCATCAGCAAATTTCGGCTGCGCTCGCCACAGTGCACGACGTGCAGATGTCCGTGCCCTAATTCTTTCAGCCGCAACGCCACGCCCGCCATCGTGCCCATGAACGTGGAATCCATCATGATACAGTTCTCGAGGTCCACCACGAACTCGCGGTAGCCACGGTTAACCATCTCCCGGGTAAATTCCTTGAGGTTGCCGCTGTTGAGGAAGCTGCCCTTGCCCTCGACCTTCACCCAAACGGCATCGCCGTTTACCCCGACCTGGATTGACGACTGCACTGCGATGTAAAATTACAGGGTTACGGGGGGTAATGTCAACCGGGGTGGCTCACTCCCAGAGGTAGGACCGGTTCTCCGCCACGATTTTACCGTTCTCGATCAACAAACAGCGCCACGCGATGACGCGGCCGTCCTGGGAGTAATCGTCCCCGATTATGGCAAATTCCGTTTTGTTGTTGCCGGTCGCATTCGAGTACGAAATCTCGCGGGCCTGGACGAACGCGCGCAGCTTTTCCTGGCGGTATTCCAGGCGCACGGTCACGTTCGCGGGACGTTTTGCTTTCCAGAAAAAGTCGAGGTAATTGCCGAAAAGCTGGTTCCTGTCCGCCGCGGAAATCGCCCCGTAAAGGCGATAGGTGCGCTCAAAGCCGATGGACGCTTCGGCAATTCCTGCCGTTGGATTATTTGGATTGTTGTATCCGCCGGAGAGAGCCTGCGCGACAGACTTTTTTGCTTTTGGCGGATTCGGATCCAGGTAAAACAGTTTGGTTTTCCGGAACTGAAAATTGTCATTCAGCGCGACCGGAAGCTTGTCGATCTTCGTCAGGATCTTCGTCGGCGGTTGGCTCGCCGCCCAGGCCTTCGTGGCCAGGACAATCACGAGAATAAAAGCCGCCGTCGATTTCATGGAGGTAAGCAAACGGGAACAGGCGCGAGATGTCAAAGCAGACCTAGCCGGGTAGATTTCGGACGTGATAGAAGTGCGATACGAGCGCGGCGTTTATTTGCCGAACGAGGGCATCTGGCTCGACCCGTGGGATGCGAAGCCATTCGCCTTCGTCTCGCACGCGCACAGCGATCACATCGCGCTGCACGATGAGATCATCCTGTCCGAACGCACGGCGCGTCTGATGCAGGCTCGGATGCCGGGCGAACGCCGCGAACACGTTTTGCATTTCGGCGAGAAACAAAGGATTCGCGGTCTCGACATCACCCTCATTCCGGCAGGCCACATTTTCGGGTCGGCCCAATTTTTTCTCGAAACGACGGACGGCTCCCTTCTTTACACCGGCGACTTCAAACTGCGACCAGGACGTTCGGCTGAGCCGACAGAATGGCGACAGGCGCAAACGCTGATCATGGAGACGACCTTCGGCCTGCCGCGCTACCGGTTTCCGCCGACCGAACAAATCGTCGGGCAAATCGTGGCCTTCTGCCGGGATGCTCTCGAAACGGACGCCGTTCCCGTGCTGCTCGGGTACTCGTTAGGCAAAGCGCAGGAAATTCTTTGCGCACTTTCCGACGCCGGCCTGAAACCAATGCTGGACGGTTCGGTCCACCAGATGACGCGGATCTATGAGCAGTTCGGCCAATCGTTTTGCGAATACGAGCGTTACAACGCGAACTACGTTGCCGGCAAAGTCCTCATCTGTCCGCCGAGCGTGAATCGGTCGCGGATGCTGGAGAAAATCAAGAACAAACGGGTGGCGATGATCAGCGGTTGGGCGGTCGATCCAAACGCGATCTACCGTTATCAAGTCGACGCCGCGTTTCCATTATCCGATCACGCCGATTACACGGACTTGCTGCGTTACGTGGAGCTGGTGCAACCGGAGCGCGTCCTGACCTTGCACGGATTCGCGGCCGAATTCGCGCGCGATCTGAGAGAACGCGGCATCGACGCGTGGGCGTTGAGCGAAGAAAACCAGATGGAGTTGACGCTGGGGAAAACGGAACGCGGAATTGTCTCGCACCGCGAACCCCACGCGGCCCACAGGGCCGCGGCTACAGAATCGGAGTTCCACGGGTTCGCGACGGTCGGGGAAGCGATCGCGGCCACACCGGCAAAGCTGGAGAAAGTGCGATCGCTCTCGGAATATTTGCGAACGCTCAACCCGGAGCAGCTCGCGATCGCGACGACTTACTTCACGGGGAAACCGTTTCCGCAAAATGATATGCGCACGGTTCAGGCGGGATGGGTTGTCATTCATCGCGCGCTAATGGCAGCGGCGAAACTGGCAGAGCCGGAGTTTCGCAGAATCGCGATGTCGCATGGCGACGCCGGGAAAACTGCGCTCGATGCGCTCGAAGGCCGCACGGCGCCAGAATCGTTTTCGCTGGCAGAATCGAGACAACTCTTCGACGCGCTTCACAAAACGCGTGGGCCGCTAGGCAAGACGGAACTTCTTCAAAAACGGTTTGTGCGGTTGTCAGCCCGAGAAGGTCAGTACGTCGTGAAAATTTTGACCGGCGATCTGCGCATTGGACTGCGCGAAGGACTGGTCGAGGAAGCAATCGCCGCTGCGTTCACTGCGCCGCTCGATGAAGTGAAGGAAGCGAACATGCTCCTCGGCGACCTTGGCGCCGTCGCTGTTCTCGCCTCGAAAAACGAACTGGACCGCGCCGAGCTTTCGTTATTCCGCCCAATCAAGAGCATGCTCGCGAGCCCCGAGCCAAATGCTGAAGCGATTTGGTCGCGTTTCGAAGACGCGCCGGTTGTTTACGTCGAAGACAAGTTCGACGGCATCCGTGCGCAACTGCATCGCGGCACCGATCGCGTGGAAATATTTTCGCGCGACCTGCGGCGGATGACCGATCAATTCCCCGAGCTGACTGATCATGCTCGTCAGTTCGACGCGGAAATAATTCTCGACGGCGAAATCATGGCATTCGAGCACGGAAAGAAACTGACGTTCTTCGATCTGCAAAAACGATTGGGCAGAAAGCATGAAGGCGCCGATCTGTTCGCGACAGCTTCCGCTGACGTGCCGGTCGTGTTCGTCGCGTTCGATTTGCTTTGGCTGAATGGCGACTCGTTCTTGCGCCGGCCATTACGCGAGCGACGCGAGGCGCTGCGCAGCCTGAAATTGCCGAGCGGTTTCCAGCTCGCCGAAATTTATCCAGCCCATTCTGCCGATGAAATTGAAACCGCATTTCAGCGGGCGCGTCGCCGTTCTAACGAAGGCCTGATGGTGAAGGATCCCGAAAGCATTTATTCGCCCGGCCGTCGCGGGATGTTCTGGTTCAAACTCAAAAAAGAGCTGGCGACGCTCGATGTCGTGGTGGTCGCAGCCGAGCTTGGGCACGGCAAGCGTAATCATGTCCTGAGCGATTACACGTTCGCCGTGCGCGACGAAACGAGTGGCGAATTGCTGACCATCGGGAAGGCCTACAGCGGATTGACCGATGTCGAGATCGCCGAGTTAACCGAGCATTTCAAAAAGCAGACGATCGCGAACCACGGCCGCTACCGCGAAGTAAAACCGGACACCGTTCTCGAGATCGCGTTCGATTCCATTCAGCCGAGCACGCGACACGAGAGCGGTCTCGCGCTGCGTTTTCCGCGCATCAAAGCGATCCGGCGCGACAAGACCGTCGACGCGATCGATACGCTGGCGTACGCGCGCTCGCTCGTGAACGAGCGCGCGCCGAAATAGTTTAGTTAGGCGGCGTCGCGGGCGTTGGTGTCGGTGTTGCGCCTTCAACGCGCGGACCAGGTCGCGGTCTGCGATTTTTTGCGCGATCATCCGCAGCCGGAGCCTGCGCGGTCGCCGGCGTCTCGGCGGGAGCCGGCGTTGTCGCGGCTGGGGTTGTCGCGGTCGGCGGCGGTGGTGTCATCCGGGGCGGCATCGTTCGTCGCGGAACGTCCTTCGGTATCGGCGCTCGCGGAACGTCGGATGTTTCCGGCGCAACGCTCGGCGTTGGCAACGTCGGTCGCGGTGGGATTGGCGGACGCTTCACCGGAGTGAAAGTCGGCAATGGTTTCACCGACGGCTCGGTTGCCGTGGATGGCGTCGTAATTGGCGCTGGCGTGTTCAACACTGGCGGGGCAGTTCGACGCGGAACCATCGGCGGCGTCAGGGGCACCGACGCTTTCGGTGTCGGGCTCATTCGCGGCGGCATCGACGGCGAAGGCCGTGGCGCCTGGGAAACCGCGGGCGTTGGACTCGCTGCAACGGCAGCTGTCGCAGTGGGCGATGCTGCGGCGGCAGCGGCGCTCGTCGTCGGCACAACGGTGGGCGAGTGCCGTATTCTTGGCGTAACAGAAGCAGCCGGACTCATCGTCGCGGAGATCGCGGGAGTTGGCGCTGCACTGCGAGCCGGTGCGACGGTTGCGGTCGCCGCAACCGTTGGGGTTGCCGCTGACGGCGGCGCAGTTGTAGTCGCGGGTGTAGTTGAGGGTCCCGCGGTGGGAGCGGCTTCCGCCGGCGGCACGAATTTCTTCGGCGGCGCATTTGGCGGCGGCGTGGACTCGCTTTTGATTTTCGTCCGAGCCCGATCCGCGGCGGAACGATCGGAGACTGAGGTCCAGCCGTTTTCGACATTCACTTCCGCGACGCGTTCTTTCACCCGGCGCGGCCGAAAAATATTTCGCACTTCGCTCAGGACGGGAACGGAAATTTGCAACTCGTTGCCCTGCACGCGCGGCGGCCCCTCGAAGTTTCGTTCGCGCCGGAGCTGATAACGTTCGATCGGACGCGGGCCACGCGAACGCAGTTCATCGTAGCTCGGTCCCTCATTGACGACCGTCGAGTTCGAGAACGTGATGCGGGTGACGTTGGTCGTTTCGATCACGATGTTGATGTTGCGTTCGGCAGGAACCACCGAGCGTCGCACGTGTTCGGCGCCGAATTCCGCGGACGGCACGAACGAATATTGGTCGGGCCCGATGTCGTAATAACTGTCGGCCCAATTCTGGATCCCGCTCCTGCGATCGAAGCGCGCTTCCGGCGGCAACGCCGCCCAGCCGACGTAATCCTTGCTCGAACGCCAGGAAACCCAGGCCGGCGCCCATTCCTCTCCCGGCACCCAAACCCAGCCGACCCGGCGCAGTTTCACCCAGCGACCGTAGTGATAGGTCGCCCAGCCAAACGATTCGTCGGAGACCCAGGTCCAACCCGCGTCGCTATAGACCCAGTGGCCTTCGGTGTACGGCCGCCAATCGTGCGAAGCCTCCGCTTCCCGAGGTTGCCAGACATAACCGTAGTCCTTCGTTTCCCGCCATTCGCCATAGGGATCGAGCTTTTCGTAAAACATTCCGTAGATCGCAGTGGAACGCGTTTCGGAGCGCCTGCCGCCGTCGCTGGTTTCCCTGACGACTTCTTCCGCCGGCGGAGCCGCGGTTTCTTCGACGACCGGCGACGGGCTCGCCGCGGC
>DATILK010000490.1:0-2971 GCA_035476555.1 Chthoniobacterales bacterium
ACGCCATTGATCGCGGTAACGTAGATGTTGCCGAAAAGATCCACTTTGATTTCGGGTTCCGCGTCCTGAAGGAAAAAAAGCGCCGGGTTCGGCACCGGTTTGGGTAATTGGAGCGGGGCGGAAAATGCAAAGTCGGTCGGCGCCTGAACGCCATCAGGCACAACAGCTGGGGTGATTGCCTCCGTCCCTGACGACATGAACGCCGCTGCGAACAAGACGCTTCCCAGAACGATGAGAACAGCCGCGCCGACTGACGCGAAGGCGCGCTGTCGGGACAGCAATCGCAGGTGCGAGGGTTCGCCTGACGGGGACATCATAATGTATTCGTCGCCGACGCCGCGCTCGCGCGCTTCAAAAAAGTTTTAAAACAAACTGTAGATAAAGGGGGGCGATGGCGGAGCCTTCGGTCACAACAAGAATGCAGTCACTTCAGGGAACGCCGCTCCTTGAGGCGCACTCGACGCCTGAAGATTCATTTCGCGGCGTCGAATTTCTTCCGAGCGTTCCAGGCGCGTTCCCAGTCTTGTTTTTCAGCCCAGGCTTCCGCTTCGAGGAAATGAAAATAACGCGGCGCGCCGGGTAAATCGGTAAAATGCCGGACGGTTATGAGCGCTTCATCGACTAGCCGCTGCTGCATCTGCTCGTGATAAAGTTGAAAGCCGAGCGCGTAGCTGTCCGGATTCGCATGGAGCGCCTGCCGTAATTGGTCGATCGATGAATTCTGCGCGGCGGGCGGAAGCGCCGGCTTCTCGCCGTATTGGCGCGTGATCTCGACCGCTCGGCGAAGATCTTTCTGCGCCGCCTGATAATTCGCCACGCCGCGCCACGCAAATGGCATCCACTCGGGATTCGCTTCGACGGTTCGCACGAGCTCGGCGGCGTCGCCGCGTTCGGCCCAATGCTTGAAGAGCGTGACTTTTTCTTCCGCCGACATCGTTTGCAGTGTCGGATCGTGATCGAGAAAGCGCTGCAGCGCCGTCATGAAAGGCGCGCCGCCGGAATGCTCGAGAAAAATGAGAACCAGATCGTGGTGAACCATCCCCAACTCCTCGAGGCCCTGGGACAACTGCGGACTCGAGTTCCTCGCGACCGCCAGCATGCGTCCGTAAACTTCCGGCCGACGTTGCGGCCCTGCGCGACGCAACGCTTCACGCCACGCGGTGAGCGCAAGGTTTGGCTGGGCCGCGCTAGCCCACGCGTTTCCTTCCTCAAACGGAACTTCGTAAACGTTCGGCTCGAGAAAACGCGCGCGCCGAAAATCATCGACGGCCTGTGCCATCGGTCCGCGGGCGCCGACCTCGCCGAGAGCGCGAAGGAAATAAATTTGCCAGCGCAACGGGGCCCAGCCCAGGGCGCGAGTCGAGTGTTGAATGGTTTCGGTAAAATTACGGCCGCGATTGGCGAGAGTGCCGAGCCGCATTTCGTTCTCCACGCCGACCGCTCCGGGCAGCGGCTTCTCGTAACGGGTCGCGAAAAGCCACGCGCTTCCGGCGACGAGCAGGATGAGACCGATCAGGCGAAACACGATCGGCACGGCGATCCGGCGCGACAATTCGTGAGGACGCAACAAGGAGAGGCCAAGCAGAAAGAGCGCGGCGAAGGCAGTGCCGACACGGTGCGCCGAGACATCCACCACTCCGTGAAACGCGAACAACAAGGCCGCGATCAGGGCCGCCACTCGGAACCGTTGATTGGTTCCTTCGCGCAGCGGAAAAACTCGCCACACGAAAAGCGCGATGCCGAGGATCATGAGGACGATCGCCGGCCAACCCGCTTCGACGCAAAACCAGAACCAATCGCTTTCGGGATGAATCGTGCGGGCGCTGGTCAGTGAGGCGTCGCGAAAAACGGCGAAGACTTCATCGAAATTCCCGAGGCCGATTCCGCACCAGGGCGAGGCGGCGATGAGATGAGCAGCGTCGCGAAATATCGCCCAGCGCAAATCGGTTGCGACGCCAGTATCACCGGCGCGCAAATTGAAACGCTCGAAGGTTTGCCCGCCGAAGAGCAACATCACCGTGAGCAGCACGAGGACGAGAGAAACGCCGAGGGCGATGCGCGCCGCGGAACCTTTACGGAGCGCGAACACGCCGAGCCAGACCGCGCTGCCCGCGACCAGAAGCAAGACCCCCGCGCGCGAAAAATCCAGGATGATGCCGGCGACGATCGTGGCCAGCGCGATGAGCCAGAGAATCCAGCGTTTGCGTCCATGACGGATGTCTTCCTGTCCGCAGGCAAGAATGATGATGGCTGTGATCCCGAAGAGATTTGCAGTTTGGTTGCGATTTGGAAACGGCCCGAACCCGCGCTCGTTATGCCAGAACGAAAGCGCGGTGTGGCCGGCGCGGAGGGCGATGCAGAGGGCTGTGAGGCATGCGATGCCGAACGCAAAAGTCCGCAGTTGGGTGCGGACATCGCGCAGCTCGAGATCGAGCGTGCTCACGTAATAGAGCCAGCTCAGTCCCGCCAGAAAACTGAGAAAGCAACCGAGGCTGATCCACGGCTGCGGCGAAAGCGTGCCCGGCAGAATGACTCCGAAATCTTCGACCAGCGCAGTCCGCCACGCCGGTTGCAGAAACCAGTTCGCGGGCATGAACGCCGTTCCGGCGCAGAGAAGCAACCCGAGGAACGTCAGATTGATGCCCCAACCTAAAGAGACCTTCGGCGGATTGATCAGCAACATCACGCCGAACAGCGCGACGACGATGCCTTCGCTCCATTTCACGGTGGCGCCACCCAGGAAACAGGCGAGCACTGGCAGCAACGGCACGGCGACATTCAACAGCCAGCGGCCGGGCGCGCTGGTGAAGCTGGCGTGCGGTCTGGATTGCCTGGTTTTCGAGCTGGGCATCGGCAGTGGGCGACGGCGTAGTGGTATGGGCTTAGCTCAGTAAATCAAGCACGCTCCCCTATCCTATGGCCGGTCTGGTTTTACCACGAGTTGAACGCCGCCTGCCATCGCGTACTCTCA
>DATILK010000491.1:0-4327 GCA_035476555.1 Chthoniobacterales bacterium
GGGCAGTTACGCCCAGGCATTTTCCAACGAATGAAGAACAACCCTGTTTCGGATGAAGCAACCCCAACAAACCCGCACGAAAATTCCGCCCGCGCGCTCGCTGTGCCGCCCCGGCGGCGCATTCTCGTCGTCGATGACGAGTTCGACGCCCGCGTTTTAGCAAACCGCGTCTTATCGGAAGCCGGCTTCGACGTCACGACTGTGCAGTCCGGCTTCGAATGTCTCGAGCAATTTTGGAAACGACCGCACTGGTTCGATCTTATCGTGCTCGATCTTTCCATGCCGTTCATGGATGGCGAGGAGACCTTTCGCCGGCTTCGGGCGATCAAGCCGGATACGGTTGTATTGCTCAGCACCGGTTTCTTTGCCCAGGCGCAAGGGCGGCTCGATCGAATGCTCGTGGCCGGTCTGGCCGGATATATTCGAAAACCTCATCGGCCCGACGAACTGGTCGCTCAGGTGCAATCTACGCTGGAGCGCGCGAGAATGTCGCGCGCGGGTTGCCTCGCGACATCCTGAACGCTTCGGTCTAGCGAGCGGCAATTGCGAATTGCGAATTGCAATTCGCGGTCTAACAATGTGAGCGGCGACTGCCGCAATCGGAAATCGGGAAATTCGATTTACCCCGTGGTGTAACGGTAACACAGCGCCCTTTGGAGGCGTTATTCATGGTTCGAATCCATGCGGGGTAGCCACGTAAAAGGCTTCGCCTCACGCGGCTGCGCCTCCTACTGCTCGGACAGCCGTTTGATGTGATTCATCACCCGCAAATGGACAGCCCGCGTCATGTCGCGAGTCCACAGATCGAAATACCAGCGCGGGCGAACGTGGAGCGTGTACCAACTGGAGCCGATCAAGGTCGTCGTGCCGTCACGGTTGTCCTGTAAAACGAATTGGCCGCGATGCAGTGTGATGTGCCCGTAAGCTTCGGGATCGGTCGGTTGTTCGGCGACGTCGAAGGTGAGTTTTTCATTCGGCACAAATTCAGCGACGCGTTCCTTGATGACAACGCCGTTGCTGAAAATGCAGCGCCGATCGGCGCCAACAAAATTTCCGCCGTTTGTCGTCGTCGTCGGATAGGGAAGCCCTAGCCGGAAGATCCAGTAATCAGGCGCGTCCGGAATTTCGGGAAACGCGAGGACATGCAGCCACACTTTTGCCGGCGGCGCCTGGATCAGGATCTTGTCCGCGACGACGGCCGGTCGTTCCGAATGATAAATCGATTCGCCGAGCGTCAGCAGCGCGAGCAACGGAAAGATGGTGAGCTGAAGGTTTGAGTAGTTAGGCCGGAACCAAATTCTGCCGAGGAGGACGCCGCAGAGAACGAAAACGTAGAGGGCCGGGAAGACGATCACGAGGCAAACAACTCCTTCGCGCAAAATGACGGCCGCGGCCGCCAGTCCAAGCAGCGATACCCAGAGTGCGTCGAGAAAACTCCAGCCGAGGGTGCGATTGAGCCGGCGCCAGCACCACGCGGCTACCAAACCGACCAGGAACGGGATCAGAAAAAAACTGGGCCACATCACGACGGTTGAGACGTCGCTGTTTCGGTAGGCGCCGACGAATAACGTGATGGCGAATAGGAGCACGCCGCCGACGGCGTTCGCGATGGCCATTCCCAGCAGCAGAGGCCAGATCGGAGGGCTGGGGGGCAATGGCGGCGGCGCGTCCATTCGCTAGCAGAACTTCGTCTCGCGCACGACGGGTTCGACCATCGGGTAAGGATTATAACGGCCCGACAAATCGCAGGCGAACAGGATGCGGTCCGCGCCTTCCTCGTTGTCGGCATTCGTTAGGCGGACTTCGAGCGAGTGCGCGCCTTTCGCCAGGGTGTCGCCGGGAATCGGGAAACTCCATTCCAGGTCGCCGCGGTCCTGCAAGTCTTTCCAATCGCCGTCGTCGATCCGCGCTTTCGCCGAAATAAAATTCGTTTTCGACCAGGCGCGGACGCGCGCTTCCATCGGACCTGGAACAATGTGCGTCGCTTTCGTAGCGAGGATCGTGCGACGCGGACGCGTGATCAGCACGACGGGCCCGGTGTCTTCGATGCTGCGATAAGTGAGCGCGAGATCTTCGCCATCCAGATAAACGATCGCGTAACCGGCCGGGCCGCCTTCCGGATCGCCGATGGAACGCGTCGCGACGTAAACGTGGTGTCCGTCATTCGCGATCTGCCCGTAATGGGTGTGGCCGGCGAAAAGGGCGGTGATCGGCCGCGTCTGCATGGTTTCGCGCCAGCGCGTAATTCCCGGCCCATCGAAATCTTCCCAGACTTGAAACGGATAGTGATGCTGGAAAACGACGATGCGTTCGCCGCGGGCGACCGCCGCATCCGCTTCGTAACGAAACCAGACCACCTGTTCGTCGCTCAGGCCGAGCGGCCGAAATTGCATCGTGTTCAAACAGATGAAGCGGTAACCGCGCACGGTGTAAGCGAGATAAGTTTGGCCAACGTTTTTCTGGTAGGCGTAGCAACCGGGATCGTGATGCGCGTCGTGATCGCCGACGAGCGCGTGCCACGGCACCTTCAATTTGTCGGTGACGTTTTTGAAAAGGGCCCATTCGTTTTCGCGCGCGTGCTGCACGTTGTCGCCCGCGAACTGGACGAAGTCCGGGCGAATCAGGTCGTTCACCTCGTCCGTCATCCAAAGCGCGGTTTTGTAATTCGGCCGGTCTTCGGATTCGAGGTGCAGGTCGCCGGGCCAGACAAAGACAATTGGTTTCATAACTCGTTAGGCCGCTTCGGCGCTCCGCACGAGTTCGGCGAACACGCCGTTTTTTTCCACGAGATCATCGAAGTCGCCCTGTTCGACGACGCGTCCGGAATCGAAAACGAAAATGCAATCGCTTTCGTTCAACGTCGTGAGCCGATGCGCGACCATGATGACCGTGTGCGAATGACGGGCGTGATCGATCGCCGCCCGGACGCGGCGTTCGCTGATGTTGTCGAGCGCGGACGTGCCTTCGTCGAGAATCAGCACCGGAGGATTTTTCAAGAACATCCGGGCGAGCGCGAGCCGCTGTCGCTGGCCGCCGGAAAGATTTCCGCCGCGCTCATTCAACATGCTGTCGTAGCCCTGCGGCATCTGCATGATCTCCTCATGAATGTGCGCCTGGCGCGCCGCTTCCTGGATTTGCTCGAGACTCACCGTCCCGCAGCCGTATCCGATGTTCTCACGGACCGTTCCGGAAAAAACGAACGGCACCTGGCTGACGTAACCAATGCTTTTTCCAATGTCTTCGCGCGAGAGAACGTTGATTGGCACGCCGCCGACGAGCACTTCGCCCGAAGTCGGATGCAACAAGCGCAAGACCGCGCGCAGCCAGGTCGATTTTCCAGAACCGGAACGTCCCGCGATGCCGATCGTTTGTCCCTGGCGAATCGCGAGCGTGACGCCATCGAGGATGCGGCGTTTGCCGTGCGGCGTGTTGTATTCCACCACCAGCTGCTGGCATTCGAGCAACGGAATGCTGCCATCGAGTCGCGGCGGACGGAGCGTGACGATGTTGAACGATTGATCGAGCGGCTGGTTCAACATCTCGAGCAGCACCGTGACTTGCATGCTGCTTTCGTACGCTTCGTCGAGGATCCGATGCACGTCCTTCATCGGGCCCATGATGCTGAGATACAGCATCGAGAACGTGAACACCTGGCCGAACTCAAGTTGACCGCGCGCCGCCAGGACGATGGCGAACCCGAGGATCGCAATGTGAAAAAGTCCTTCGTTGATCGCCTTTAGCCAATCAAACCGCGCCATCGCGAACGTGTGTTTCATTTCCCGGGTTTCCCGCGAGGCGGCCGCGCCTTTGATGCGCGCGACTTCGAGCGCATGGGTGTGCGCCGCCCGGATGTATTCGAGTCCGCCGAGTTGTTCGACCACCGTTCCGTCGAGTCCTTCTTTCGCGCGTTGCAATTCGAGGCGCACGCCTTTCTGCGAATTCACCTGCCAGATCGTGATGAGGATCGAAGCCGGCACGACGCCAAGCATGACCAGGCCCACCCGCCAGTCGGTCCGCAATCCGGTGTAGAGCGCGTAGAGCACCGTCGCGATCGCCGGGATGAAATCGGCAAACGCGACCTTCAGAAATTTCACGAACCCTTCGACGCTGCGCGAAATGCGGCCGTGCAATGAGCCGATCCGTTCCGCCGCCATTGCGCCGAGATCGATTCGCAACAAATGACTGACGAGCCGCGTCGTCATTTCGCTTTCGACGCGTGCGTTCGTTCGCGTCGTGAGCCAGCGCCGCAGTAACTGGAGCGATTCTTTCAGGACATAATAGCCGCCGAGGAACGCCAGCGCTCGGGTTACGAAAGTGCTCAGGGCGG
>DATILK010000492.1:0-5847 GCA_035476555.1 Chthoniobacterales bacterium
ACGTTCGATACGCCGCGCGCGAAACTGCGAAGACGTCTTTATACCGTCGCGGCAATCATCGCCCTCTTCGGTTTGGCGGACGGAATTTATCTGACCGTTGAGCACGTGACTGGAAGGACAGCGCAATGCATTGCGTCGAGCGGCTGCCAGGATGTCCTCAGCAGCAAATACGCGGCGATGGGTCCGATCCCGCTCGCCTCTCTTGGTGCGCTTGCCTACTTCGTCGCTTTCAGCACCGCGCTGCTGGCTGCTTTCGGTTACGCAAAATGCCGATCGTTATTTGGGCTGCTCGTCGGCATCATGTTCGCGACCACGCTCTGGCTTCTTTACCTGCAAGCGTTCGTCCTTCACGCCTTCTGCGATTACTGTCTGTTCTCGGCCGGCGTCACTACCGTGCTGACGTTGATCGCAATCACGAACGGATTTCTGCGCGAACAATGACGAACGTCGCGCGTCTGCTTTTTCTCGCCGCCTGGCTTTTGCCGGCGATTGCGTTTGGCGAATCCGAGCCCGCCGCCGAAGAGCGTCATATTGTCGTCGTGGTCTGGGATGGGATGCGTCCGGATTTCATCGACGAACACAACACGCCTGCACTTTGGAAGCTCGCGCAGGAAGGCGTGACATTTTCCCATCACCATTCCGTTTATATCACCGCAACGAACGTGAACGGCGCGGCGCTTGCGACCGGCGTTTATCCGAATCGCAACAGCCTCCTCGCCAACCGCGAGTACCGGCCAAGTATCGACCCGCTCCGGCCGTTCGAGAATGCCGAGCCCGAGATCATTGAGAAAGCCGACAATGTTACCGGCGGAAAATATATCGCGGCGCCAACCATCGCCGAGATCGTGCGCAAGGCCGGCCGCCGCACCGCGGTTGTCGGGACGAAAGCGGTCGCGTTTCTGCACGATCGTCATGCCGAATGGTCGAGCGGCGCCGTGAAAGACCTGGTGAAATTCGCCGCCGCGCCGATGCCCGAGCCGCTTCGCCAGGAAACGCTTCGTCTTCTCGGCCCGTTCCCGCTCGAGCCGTCAAAGACCGACGAACCGCGCAACGCTTACGCAGCTCGCGCGCTCACTGAAATCATGTGGCGCGACGGCGTGCCGGCGTTTTCGCTTTTGTGGCTCGCGGAACCTGACCAGATCCAGCACGATACTTCGCCCGGCTCCGAGGCTTCGCTCGCCGCCATCCGCGTTTCCGATCACAACCTCGCGCGGGTCCTCGACACGTTGGCGAAAAAGGATGCGCGCAAGAACACGGATATTTTCGTCGTTTCGGACCATGGCTTTTCCACGATTGAACGCGCGATCGATTTTCCGGCGGAGCTGCGCAAGGCCGGCTTCGACGCTACAAAGGCCTTCAAAGAAACACCGAAACGCGGCCAGATCATGGTTGTGGGCAATGGCGGCTCGATCTTGTTTTACGTCATCGACCATGACCGCGAGGTCGCGGCTCGCCTCGTCGAATGGCTCCAGCATTCCGATTTCGCCGGGGTGATTTTCACGCGCGACAAATTCGACGGCACTTTTTCGTTGGAGACGGTCCGCGCTAACTCGCCGGAAGCGCCCGACGTGATGGTCGCGTTGCGCTGGAACTCGAAGCCAAACCGTTTCGGCACTCCGGGGCAGATCGTTACCGACAACGCGCGCGGCCCGGGTGAAGGAAGTCACGCCACCCTGAGCGAATTCGACGTTCACAACACCCTCGTCGCCGCCGGTCCGGATTTTCGGGAAAACCTAACGAGTAGTTTGCCTAGCAGTAATGTCGATATCGCCCCGACCGTGCTTCGAATCCTTGGTCTCACGCCGCCGCAAGAATTCGACGGCCGCGTTTTGGTAGAAGCCATGGACGAAAAAGCCGGGCGGATCGAGCCGCTCAGCAAGA
The DNA here is from genome assembly GCA_035476555.1 of Chthoniobacterales bacterium. Classification (GTDB taxonomy): domain Bacteria; phylum Verrucomicrobiota; class Verrucomicrobiia; order Chthoniobacterales; family UBA10450; genus AV80. The sequence continues at coordinate 1,882 of DATILK010000492.1, forward strand.
CCATCCAGGCCACGCGCAAGTTTCCCTCGGGCGAGTGGCAACAGCATCTTCGCCTCTCTCTCGTCGGCGAAACCGTTTATATCGACGAGGGCAACGGCTCGTTCGCGACCTCTCCCTAAATCTTTGCCACGACGCCGACAGCATCCTTCGCGCGGCTACCTTGGATTCAACCACGGCGACCTCGTTCATCTTGCCGGTACTCCGATCGCGTTCGCCGCGGAAATCGATCGCGTCCCGGCCAACATCGATCATTTCTGGATCACCGTCGGCATTGGTTCCGGCGAACCGATCCGCATCGCACTCAGTACTCACTCGCGGCAGAATGCCGCAGCCGGGTTCGACGCCAGGATCCGCGTGGGGCGCATCGCATCGGCGTGGAGCCAATTGCCCGCCGCCGGTTTATTTAAATCTAACGGCCTCGACTATCATTCTCTCGAAGCCGCATCCCCGATCGCTTACGTCGAATACGAACGCCCGCCGCTTGAAGTTCTCCTCGCCGACGAAGCCAGGCGCGCTGTCTTCATCGAAGCGTGGGGCGAACTTTACGTCCGCGTCCACGTCGGGATTCATCAGGTGCACAGCATGAGCGCCAGTTGCAGCGTCCCGCGCGATTTGATCGGCCGCGACGGTGCCATCCGCTTTTATTTTCGGGATGAAACCGCCGAGATGCTTCTCTTTAAATATTGCGGCCAGCCGTGATCCTCGCTTCTAACTGCCAGGGAGGGGACTCGAACCCCTAAGGATTGCTCCACCAGATCCTAAGTCTGGCGCGTCTGCCAATTTCGCCACCCTGGCATCGGTGAATTCGAATTACTTATGCATACTCTAACACCGTTGAAAGTTGCTTATGCTAGAGTTGCGCCGTGAATGGCTTTGAAAGGAGACGAAAGACCACCGGCCAGGCTATCCAGCCCGGCCCCGATCCATTTCGTTCCGATAGCGCTCTTCATCGGCCCGAGTTTACGCCCGCCCGTGATTCCCGCAATCGGCGAGTCCCCGGTCTCTACCTCCGCGACGATCGCTATTATGATTAGCTTTGGGTTGAGCCCAACGGCAAGAAAGGACCGAGGCGATTTCCGTTGGTCGATTCCGACAACCAACCCCTCCGGACGTTGACCGCCGCGAAAGAGGCGCTCGAGGCGAAGCGCCACGAGCGACGGCAGCGCGCCTTGCCGACGCTTGGGCACCAGCCGCTCTTCCAGGACTACGTTGAGACGTATTTCGCTAAGGCAAACTCAAAGGGTATCGGGCTTGATTGCGCGAAGCTTTGCTCACCTGTGTATGATATCAATGATTTTGAGTCGCGTCAGCAAAGGGCCATCGATCTAGAACAAATCCTAGCACATTGGCCGAGCTTTTAGATGCGTCGCCCCGGAAAGTAAACTCACACACGCCAGACTTACACTTGCCTCACCGCAAGCCCGCAATTTTCGTAGAACATTAAGCGTTGGTCGCGCGAGCTAACACGCGAAATATCCGACGCCCTGCAACGGCGAGCGATGAGTCGACCCAAAGTAGCTCGACAGGTTTGGCAATCTTGAGCGTTGGGGCGCACTCAGTTTTGTCAAAGGACCGAACGGCCTCTCCACGACCACTGTCTATGATGATTTCGGCCGGAAGCGCCTTGAGACCCGAGCGGACGGGTCTCGCACGGTCATTACCTACGAAAGGGCCTCTTGCGATCCAGATAGCCCGGCGGCGGCGGCCTATTTTGTAAGATCTACCTCCGATGGAGCGGCGCCGGCGACTACTTATTTCGATCGGCTAGGACGGGAAATTAGGAAGAAGACGTTGAGCGCAGTCGATAACAACGGTCAAAGTCAGATCGTCTTTGTCGACAAGAGCTATAACCCGCTCGGGCAGTTGGAAACCGTAAGCCGGCCCTATTTCGCAGGAGCCACGCCAGTTCTCACCCGTTCTTACTACGATCTCGCGGGACGCGTCTACCGGGTCGAAACACCGAAAGAAGGCGGCGTGGCGGTCGCCGTAAACCTCTTCCACGGCCTTAGTGTCGATAGCATCAATCCCCTCCAGTACGAGCAAGCGAATGGCGATTTGGCCGCCGCCCTCAGGATCACTACCACAAAGGATAGCCAGGGCCACCTTGTGCAGGCCACCGATGCGAAGCACGGTACCATTACCTACCGTCAACGGCGCTTTTGGACTGGTTATCGATAAAATAGGCGGCGGGAACCTGGATTATGAATATGTGGCGGAAAGAGTCGCCGTTTCCGCAGTGCTTGGAGGCACCGCCACCGAGTTGGGCGGAGGCAAGTTCGCTAATGGCGCAATAACCGCGGCGTTTCTGAGATTATACAATGAAGAACACCAGCTCGCGGCCGCGCGAGGGTCATCGCGTCCGTTGACCGGCGGGGAAATTAAAATGCTCCAGGCGGTCTACGGAGACTCAATAGACTACGATGAGGTTCGAGTATATCACAAGACGTTTTGGTGGCTACAAGTCAGAAGCCAGTTTATAACGCCGAACGGAAATATTTACGCTCCTAATCGCCTATATAGGGATGACTACTCTCTCGATCCAGACTTGGGCTTGTGCGCGGTATTCGTGCATGACCTGACGCACGTATGGCAGTGGCAAAATGGAGTCACCGTCTGGCTTGTTGGAATGTTCGATCGAAAATATACATATGCATTCACACCAGGGAAGACGTTCGCGTCATACGGCCTGGAGCAACAGGCTTCTATAGTGGAAGATTACGCTCGACTGAATTATGGTATTGGGCTGCGGTCGGCCGTGAATAATCCTACAGTCGGTCAATTGAATTCTATCCTTCCCTTCGGGCATTAGCGGAAATGCTTGCGATATGCGCGCCGGTGCTATTAAACCATCAAAACATCAGCTAGGAATCAGTCGCTACTTCTGCTGCCTTCTTTTGTTAGCTCTTACATTAATCGATTGCGGCGGCGACCACGTTGCTTGGGGATACATCAATCGTCTCCCCTATCCAGTTACATTGGTTCGACATGTTGGAAGTGAGCGGATTCGCACTACGCTTCTGCCGAACCAGCCGTATCCCGGCGGCACTGGTCCTAATGTAGGTTTCGATCTGATTGGACCGGACGGTATTGTCAAGCATTACGCTCCAGCGGACCTGCCAATTGTTGGCGACGATTCCATATCCTATGTAGTAATTCGCGATGATAAGATCACTGTCGAGCCGCGGCAAATCGCATTCGCAACTCAGTCACGTTTACCTCGTGGACGGTAGCGATGAGCATCGGTCAACCAACGGTTCGTACAGCGGTTTATGCGGGAATGCGTGATCTCAGGCCCTCCGATGCAACCACGTCGAGGAGAGTCGTTGACGTGCCGATCCCGGGCTAATTGTCCGGGGACTGTCTTGGCGGGATCGAATACCGCACTTTTCGGCCAGACAGATGAAAAGAAGCGCAACCCTTTTCTTCGTAGTTCTTTTATGTTCTGCGTTTGCGGCGGGCAAGCATATCACCTTCGCTATCATCCCAAGTGACGCAAGCGCCGTCAATGTGGCCGAGGTTAACACGACATGTATGTACTGGTCGTGACTCTTAACGATGACGCTTACAATCGATTTCGCGGCGCTGTTTTATCCAACCCTGGATCCGAAATGAATGTCACAATGGATCGAAAAGTAATTTACCGGTTTACTATCGACGAAACCGTTCTCAGCATGGGAGCCTGGGAACCAGAGAACACCTTTCAGATATTGCGATTGCGTGCCGACTCGAAAGCACAGGCGCTCCACTTCAAGGCCTACCTTGACGTGGGGCGTTGAATGGTGTCTTCGGGCCCGCCGCGCCGGGCCCGCCGCCGTACAAATTACGATACGTCGCGGAGCGAGTGGTCGTTCCGCCGCGCTTGACGGCACTGCGACCGAGTCGCCCCGAGCGTTACCCAACAATGTGAATGCGTTTGGCTACGGCGCGCGCCGCACGGAGCACGTTCGCAGCTTTGCGGAGATTTCA
>DATILK010000493.1:0-3393 GCA_035476555.1 Chthoniobacterales bacterium
AACAGCGACACTTTCGGCGGGATATTTCCCGAGCAACCGATCGACAGCAGTCGCGATTTTCTCCTTCGGCATTTCCGTTGGTAGATCGTCCACCGTTCCGTCCTCCGCGTGCTTGATCTCGAGAGCGTCGAGAAAATCGCAAAGCATTTGTTTGTTCGCGCCAAGCAGCCACGCTTGCAGAACGTGACTCGTCAGCGAATCACTGATCTTCCGTCCGAAAGCCGCCTGCATCCATGGGAACCGTTCGTTAGGCGGCTTTCGTTCGACGAAAACGCTGCGCAGATTTCGCTGGTTTGCCAGACCCTGGATCGCCGCCTTGTAAACCGGTTTCTGTTCGGTTTGCAGAAAGGTGAAAATATCCGCAGCCAGCGCGGGCGACATTCCTTGAAAAATTTCGTGCGATTTCATCGTCGCCGCAGACGATGGCAGCTTCCGCGCGTTCGTCCACCCGCGCTAACGTTCCGCGACGGAGAGCGCAGGCGGCGCGTCGGCTTCGATCTTTCCGGCGAAACGATTTGTCATGTAGGTCAAGAGCAGTACCCAGAAAGTCAGCGCGATGCTGAAGAGCGGGAATTGTAACGCGAATGGGAGCGAATAAATGATCGCCATGAGCGGACCCCAGACCGCCCAGGTAGCGAACAACGTCGGAACGATTTTGTCGCGATAATGGATCCAGGTGAGAGCGCGCCGCACGGATTTCCACGAGAAGCCTTCATTTTTCCATTCGTAGACGAGCACTTCGGCCGGCGCCGCGAAGAACGGATTGTAGCCGAGTTGGTCGACGAGGATTTTGGCGGTTACCACCCAGATGGTGGTGACGTCGCCGAACCAACTCGCGTTTAACCGATACATCAGATCAACCAGAATCCCGTCGATCCCCCACGTCGGGACCGTGAACGCCAGGTTGCGCAAATTTTGGCGGCGAAAACGGCCCCGCTGAAAAAACAAAATCACAAACAATTCCGGAACGATCGCGCCGGCCAGCACCGCTGCTACGACGACGAAAACGAGCCCGTGCTCACTTTTGTAAAGCGCAAGGCGATTCAAAAAACCGGCGAACGGCGCGCTTAGGTAATAGCCGATCAAGACCAGCAGCATCGCGGTTTGAAGAACAAAACCGGGAACCGCATTCGCCTTCGCCGCTTCCCATCCGAGCGCGAGCGAGGTTCGATTTTTGTTTCCAGTGCTCACCATGACTTTGAATGGAGTCCCACCGTAACGTAGTCTGGCCAGTGCAGACAGCCGCGAAACCGTCGATCCATTCGCTTCTTCTTGAAGAGATCGAAGGCTACCTCACTGCGCTGAACGAGCGGCCGTACCGCGCGAAGCAAGTCGTCGATTGGGTTTACGAGAAGCGAGTCGGATCCTTCGGTGAGATGAGCGATCTGCCGCAGGCGTTGCGCGAACGGCTCGCGAGCGAGTTCGTTTTCGGCAACCTCGACACTGTTCGCGTCCTCGGCTCCGAAGACACCACGCGAAAATTTTTGTTTCGGCTTGGCGACGGCAACCTGATCGAGTCCGTCCTCATTCCGGCGTCGCCGGCGTTGTATGGAGAGCGTTCCGATCGCCGGACGATTTGTGTTTCCACTCAGGTCGGCTGCGCTTATGGCTGCAAATTCTGCGCGAGCGGGCTCGACGGTTTTTCGCGGAACCTCGACGCGAGCGAGATCGTGCAGCAACTGCTCGCGGTCGAGAAAGCGAGTGGCGAACGGATCGATAACGTCGTCTTCATGGGCATGGGGGAGCCGCTCGCAAATTTCGCGAACGTCGTCCGCGCCATCCGAATCATCAATGCGCCGTGGGGTCTCGAGATCGGCGCGCGCCACATCACGGTTTCAACCAGCGGTCTCGCGCCGCAGATCAAAAAACTCGCCGATGAACCCATTCAAAGCCGGCTCGCGATTTCGCTTCACGGCGCGACGGATGAAGTCCGCAACCGGATCATGCCGGTGAATCGCAAGTACAACCTAACGAGTCTGCTCGCAGCCTGCGATTACTACGCGAGCAAAAAGAAACAGCGGATCTACTTCGAATACATTTTGATCGCGGGCGTGAACGATTCCGAAGAACAAGCGCACCTGCTCGCCGGCCACGCGCGTCGCATCGGCGCGCGAATCAATCTCATTCCCTACAACACTGTCGAAGGTCTCGAATGGTCGCGGCCTTCACGCGAAAAACAGGAGCGCTTCCTTTCCATTCTGCGCGGCCACGGGATCGTCGCAACTTTGCGCCGCGAAAAAGGTCACGACATCGACGCCGCGTGCGGCCAGCTCCGTCTGCAAACGAAACGCGCGGAACAAAACGCGCTAAACTAATTTTTTTCCACTGCCTGCGCGAGCCGAGTCAATCCCTCCCGAATCTGGGCGGGCGTCCAGGCAGCAAAGCCTAATACGAGAGCTGGCGGAAGCTTGGCGTCGATGGAAAAGAAGGAGAGCGGACTGATCTTTACTCCCAGGCTTGGTTGCAGGCGCTGGAGCCGCGGCAAATCTTCCGGGAACCGGAACCAGGCGAGTGCATGCAAACCGGCATCGGCGATCTCAAGGGTGAAACGGTCTCCGAGGAATCGGTTGAACAGCTCGATGAAGATCGCGCGCCGCTCGGCATAAACTTTTCGCATTCGCCGAACGTGGCTGAGATAAAACCCTTCGTTGATGAAGCGAGCGAGGGTCGCCTGATCGATCGTCGGCGAATGTTGGTCAATCGCCGTCCGAAGTTTCGCGACGGCGTCGGCCAGCGGCGCCGGGACAAGAAGATATCCCAAGCGCAAAGAGGGATAGAGAATCTTGCTCATGGTGCCGGCGTAAATCACGCGTCCGCTGCGGTCCAATCCCTGCAAGCAGGGAAGCGGCGGGCCGCTAAAACGAAACTCGGCGTTGTAATCATCCTCGAGGACGTAGGCGCCGCGTCTTTCCGCGAACTCGAGCAAAGCCTTTCGCCTTTTCAAACTCATCGTTACGCCCATCGGAAATTGATGAGACGGAGTGACGTAAATGAGTTTGGGCGCAGAGCCGCTCGACGTGCGACCGATCACGATTCCTTCCCGATCGACCGGTCGCGGCACTATCTTCGCTCCCGCCAGGGCAAACACTTTGCGGGCCTGATGAAAACCGGGATCCTCGATCCACGCCCGGTCGCCCGGATCCAGGATGGCGAGAGCGGCGATCAACATCGCCTGTTGCATGCCCGCGACGATGAGGATCTGGTCCGGATGACAATGCGCACCGCGGAAATCGCACAGGTAAGCGCAGAGCGCTTCGCGCAAATCGACGTCGCCGCGATTGGAACCGTAGCGAAGCAAATTCACTCCCTTCTTCGCCAGGAGTTGAGCTCGCAGCCGTTCCCAGATCGCGATCGGAAATTCGTCCACCGCTGGAATGCCGGACTGCAACAGGG
>DATILK010000494.1:0-5439 GCA_035476555.1 Chthoniobacterales bacterium
CGCGTTCAGCTTCGAATCATCCAAGTCGTGCCGGCCATAGCGCTCGTCTTTGTAATGTTCGATGACAGATTCGAACGGGTCGTGGTCTTCACCTTCGCGTTTCTGCACGCTCATCACGACATCGCCATACATCTGGATGAAACGGCGGTAGCAATCCCACGCGAACCGCTCGTTGCTCGTCGCGCGAACGAGTGCCTTCACGGTCTCGTCGTTCAACCCGAGGTTGAGGATCGTGTCCATCATGCCGGGCATCGAATCGCGCGCCCCCGAACGGACCGCGACGAGCAGCGGCATTTTCTCCGTGTCGCCAAACTTCGTGCCCATGATCCGCTCCATGTTCGCGATCCCGTTTTTGATCTCGCCTTGGAGCGATGCCGGATACGTCCGTTTGTGCGCGTAGAAATAAGTGCAGACTTCGGTCGTGATCGTGAACCCCGGCGGCACCGGCAGATCGATGCGCGTCATCTCCGCGAGGTTGGCGCCTTTGCCGCCGAGCAGCGGCTTCATGCTCCCATCGCCGTCGGCCTTGCCGTCGCCGAAATTATAAACGTAACGCGGCGTCTTTTTCTTTTTCGAAACGTTTTGGATACGACGAGGCGAAGCTTTTCGAGAGACCTTTTTTTTCGTGGGCATGCGAAGTGAAATCGAGGCGAATACTGCGAGCGGACGCAAAGCTAAGTCCACCGCTCGGCGTGTCAACGCACGCGAATGATCTGCGACGGCGCGGTGCGACGGTTAGTGAGCCACTCCCGCGCGACTGGTGTGAAGCACCTCGTCGATCGCAGCCGTGAAATTAACCACCCCGGTGCTCGGGACGATGATGGTATTCCGTCGCCCGTGCGCTTCCTCTGTGATCCGGAGAAATCTACCGCGATCGTTTTCACGAAACTCGACGTGGAAACGCTTGCGTTCGATCTGGAACTCTTTCGCCTCGATGATGCTGTCCATTTCCCGAAAAACGGAGAAGTCTAGGGCGGCCGGCCTATCGAGTGGAAGCAAAATCTGCAGCTTCCCAAACTGTGGTCTACGAACGGCGATTTTTGCCTCGTCGCCGGGCTGTCTCCTTCGATTTTCCCGGCCGTTGATCCGCGATTGCAAAATCCACCTGGCGCTTGAAAACGTCCACTCGGGCGACGAACACCTGTAGCTGGTCGCCAACCGAAAGGCGGCGCCGGGATTGCCGGCCGATCAGGCGGCGTTGCGCCGCATCGTAGGAATAAAAATCGTCGGTTAGCGACGAGACATGGACAAGGCCGGTAATCAGGACATCGGGCAGTTCCACCACCAGCCCAAAGTTTTTCACTTCGAGAACCGTGGCGCGAAAAACCTGCGGGTCGCGCGCATCGAGCTGGCGCTGGAAGAATTCCAGCTTCTTCATTTTCACGCCGTCCATCTCGGCATCGGCGGCAATCCGTTCGGTTTCAGAAATATGTTCCGCCATCGTCGCGATCGATCCCACGTCCGTTCGGCTGCGGCGCGATTGCTCGAGTTCCGCGAGCCCGCGATGAACGACGAGATCGGCATAACGCCGGATCGGGCTGGTGAAATGCGCGTAATTATTTTTCGCGAGGCCGTAATGCCCGAGCGGCTGGGGCGCATACCGGGCTCGCTTCAAACTTTTCAAAAGCCCGATCTTGAGAGCTCGTTCCTCGGGCTTGCCGCGGAGTGACGCGAGCAGCCGCTGAAGTTCCGTCCGCTTGCTTAGGTCGCCGACCTTGTAGCCGTAACTCAGAATCAGTTCCCGGTACTCCGCCAATTTTTCCGGATCGGGATTCTCGTGGACGCGATAGACCGTTGGGATGAGCCGGTTCTTCAGCTCGCGTGCGACGGCCTCGTTCGCGGCCAGCATGAACTCCTCGATCAACTGGTGAGATTCGTCGTTCTCGATCCGCTCGAGCTGGATCGGTTTGCCTTCCGCGTCGAGGCGCACCTTCACTTCCGGGAAATCGAGATCGAGCGAGCCCTGTGCGAAACGGTTTTTGCGCAGGAGCGCCGCCAATTCCCAGGCGACGTACAGCCGCTCGCCTAACTGGTCGTTAGGTGGCGCCTTCAGGATGGCATACGCTTCCCGATAGGTGAGCCGGCGCGAGCTGCGGATCACGGTGCGCGCGAATCGCGATGATTTCGTCCGGCCATCTTTCGTGAATTCGAGAAACACCGAATGTGTGAGCCTATTCACGTTGGGGTTCAGGCTGCACACGCCGTTGCTCAATCGCTCGGGCAACATCGGAATCACGCGGTCCGGCAGATAAACGCTGTTCCCGCGGTTGTAGGCTTCGCGATCGAGCGCGCCCCCGGGTTTTACGTAGGCGGCCACGTCCGCGATGTGCACCCCGAGGCGCCAGCCGCCACCAGAAATTCGCTCCACGTCGATCGCGTCGTCGAAATCCCGGGCGTCGTCCGGGTCGATCGTAACGATGAATTTGTCCCGCAAATCCTCGCGCCCTTCGAACATCGTTTCCGGAACGGTTTGCGGAATTCGTTCCGCTTCCTCGACGACCGGCTTCGGAAACTCCGTCGGCAAATGATACTTCCGGATGATCGACAGGATGTCGACGCCTGGGGCCGAACTCGCGCCGAGCACTTCGATGATTTCGCCTTCCGGATTGACGTGGCGCGATTCCCAGGTCTCGAGGCGAACGACGACTTTGTCGCCCGGACGCGGTGCCTTCGGCAGCTGCGTGCGCGGCGGCATCTGGACGTAAACGTTGTGGACGATGCGCGGATCGTCGGGCACCACGTAGGAAAAATTCTTCGATTGCTGGAGCGTGCCGACGATCGTGTCGTGCGCGCGCTCGAGAATACGAATGATGCGTCCCTCGGCGCGGTCGCGGCCCTTCGCGCGCGCGTACCGTTCATCACGCGTGATTCGCGCTACGACCTTGTCGCCGTGCATCGCGGTGCCAGTGTTTTCAGCCGAGATGTAGAGGTCCTGTTCGCCCGCTTTTTCGCGCGGGAGAAATGCGAAGCCGGATTGATGGACCGAAAGCGTTCCCGTCACGAGGTCCGCTTCCGCGGGCAAGACGAAGCGGTTCTTCCGAATCCGCGCGATCTCGCCATCGCGCTCCATTTCGCGCAGGACCGCGTTGAGATTCATCCGGATGCCGCTCTTCCGTCCAAGAGCCTTCCCAAGCTCGACGTTGTCGAGTGGGCGATAGTTAGGCTGACCTAACAAGTGCAGGATTTGTTGGCGCAGGTTGTCAGATTGAAATTTCAAGCGGTCAATCTCCCCGCTAACTGCATCCGGGACGAGCGCAATTTTTCGGGTAGGGGCGATTGACCTCAATCGCCCGCAGGCGGTTCGGGTGAACCGCCCCTACCTGTGATAGGCTCAATCCGGGATGTTCTGGAGAACTGGTGATCGCATGTTCGATCTCTCGGCGCACGCGATGGTCATGGGCGTCCTCAACGTCACACCCGATTCGTTTTCCGATGGCGACGAATTTTTTTCCACCGACAAAGCGGTCGAGCAAGGAAAGAAAATGGCGATCGAAGGCGCGCAAATCATTGATGTCGGCGGCGAGTCGACGCGCCCGGGAGCGGAAGCAGTTTCTGCAACTGAAGAACTCGGGCGAGTCATTCCCGTCATCCAACGATTGCGCGATGGCCTTTCCGCATTGATCTCCATCGACACTTCAAAGGCTACCGTCGCGCGCGCGGCGCTCGACGCCGGCGCCGCGATCATCAACGACGTCACTGCGGGCCGCGCCGATCCCGAAATGCTTGCGCTCGCGGCGGAACGAAAGGCGGCGCTCATCCTCATGCATATGCAGGGCACGCCGCGAACGATGCAAGCCGCGCCGCGCTACGATGACGTCGTCCGTGAAGTAGGTAATTTTTTTCGACAACAATATGAGCGCGCCCTAGAGTGCGGCGTTGATCCAATGGCCATCGCGTTTGATCCGGGGTTCGGATTCGGAAAAACGGTGGAGCACAATCTCGCGTTGCTCGCCAATCTGGAGCGTCTCCGGGTCGAGAATCGACCGCTGGTCGTTGGCGTCTCGCGCAAATCGTCACTCGGCAAAATGATCGGATCGAACGCAATGGAAGACCGGCTCGCACCCACCATTGCGTTTACGGCGCTGTTGCGTGAACGCGGCGCGAATGTTTTGCGTGTCCATGACGTCAAAGAAAACGTGGCCGCCTTGCGCGCCACCGAAGCACTTTTGGAAGCAGCCGCGAAATGATGCATCAATTTCTCCAGTTCTGGGTCGAGCGCTGGCGAAGTTTTGCCGAAATCCTCCTCCTCAGCGTGGGGATCTATTATGGCTACCTCTATTTCCGCGGAACGCGCGGCGCGAAGGTGCTCACCGGACTCGCGATCGTTTTCCTGACGCTGACTTTGATCTCGCAGTTACTGAACCTCGTCGTCATCGGCTGGATCATTCGCAGCTTCTCGGTCTTTCTCGCCGTCGCGCTCGTCGTAATTTTCCAACCGGAATTGCGGCGCGGCCTCGCCGAGCTGGGCGGGCACCCGATCTTTTCTCTCACGAGCGAGAAGCGCGAGACCGTGCACGACATCGCCGAAGCGGTCTCCCAGTTGGCGAACAAACAATTCGGCGCGCTGATCGCGATCGAACGCGACACGTCGATCCGCGTTTACGAAGAAACCGGCGTGATTATCGATTCGCATTTTTCGGTCGAGTTGCTGCTCACGATTTTTCATCCCAAGGCCGCTTTGCACGATGGCGGCGTGATCATGCGCAACGGACGAATCGCCGCAGCCGCCTGCATTTTTCCGGTGAGCCAGCGCGAGACGCTCGATCGCAGTCTCGGCCTGCGCCATCGCGCCGGCCTCGGCATTACCGAAGAATCCGACGCGATCGCCGTGGTGGTGTCAGAAGAGACCGGCGGCATTTCGATCTGTCATCGCCGGCGGATCGAACGCGGTTTTACCCCCGAGACTTTCCGCAAACGCATCGGCGAATTGTTGCTCCAAGGGGCTTATGAAGAAACTGATCCTGAACAACTGGCGCGCGAAATTGATCTCCCTCCTGCTCGCGACGACGCTCTGGTACCTGATCAAGAAGAACGTCGCGACAACACTCTCGCCGTTTGATAACCCGACCGAGGTGACAGCGCCGGGGCACTGAGGCTGTAGCCGCGGCGCTATGTCGCCGTGTTTCGTTCTCACAAGACGCGCCGACTGAGCGGCGCGCCTACAGCGCCAGAATCTTTACCTCAAAAACCGCGCGAGATTGTCTTCTTCCCATTTCCGCGCGCTGCGGTAGCGCGGAAATTTTCGTTCGCGTTCGTAAAATTTTTCCGTGTGAACGCAGCGCCGTCCATTCGGGCCGGCTTCATCCGGAACGACCGCGTGCAGCATTTCGTGATAAAGAATGTAGCGGAGGAACCAGGGCGGCACGAACGGCTGGTCGAGAAGGGGATTGATCCGGATCACCCGGTCTTCCTCCTGGATGGTGCCAAAAATAAAATATT
>DATILK010000495.1:0-3727 GCA_035476555.1 Chthoniobacterales bacterium
CTCGCTCGCCGCGACGGTGAAATCGTCGGTCGCATCGCTGCGAGTGACGATCCGAAATACAACGAGCTCCACGGCTCGAACATCGGCTCCTTTGGAATGTTTGAGTCGATCGACGATCCGGAGGTGGCGAACGCGCTGTTCGCGGCGGCCGGGAATTGGCTGCGCGCTCTTGGCCGCGACGAAATCAAGGGCCCGATCGATTACTCGACGAATTATCTTTGCGGCCTGCTCGTCGACGGGTTCCAGCATCCGCCGATGCTGCTGACCTCACACAATCCGTCTTACTACGCCCGCCTTATTGAAGGCTGGGGATTCGAGAAGGTGATGGATTTTTTTGCGTGGTGGTTCGCGGAGCCAGCGAATGCCGCCGCGCGATTGCGAAAGCTCGCGGGCGCGCTCAAGAAACGCCCGGAGAAAGTGAGCCTGCGCCAGATAAATCTGCGCGACATCGCGGGTGAAGCGACGAGCATTCGCGCGATTTATAACCAAGCCTGGTCGAAGAACTGGGGATTCGTTCCGTTCAGCGAAAAAGAATTCGCTTACATGACCAAGGAGATGAAACCGCTCCTGTTACCCGATCTGGTTTGGCTGGCGGAGATCGGCAGCGAACCGGTCGGGTTTATTCTTTGCGTCCCGGACATCAACGTCGCTTTGAAAAAAATCAACGGCCGCCTAACGACCTTTGGTTTACCCATCGGCCTCGCGAAATTGCTCTATTATAAGAGTCGGCTGCGAACCGTCCGCCTGGTCGCGCTCGGCGTGGTTCCGAAATATCGGCGGCACGGCATTGCCGAAATGCTCGTGCTCCACATCATCGAGGAAGCGATGCTCAAGCGCGGGTTCATTGGCGAATGCAGCCTGATCCTGGAAAACAACATTCTGATGAATCGGTTTCTCGAGGCGATCGGCGCCGAGAAATACAAGACGTATCGGATCTATCGTCGGCAGATTCCGGCGGCATGAATGTGCGCCGTGTTCTGATCCTGGCGGACGAATCCGCAGATTGGATGGTGGCCGGGTTGCGCCAGCTCGATCGCCTCGCGCTGGCGATCGACGAATTCGCGGTCCTACCGGTGAGCGTTTGTATTTTTTGGAAGCCCAATCTCGATCAATCGCAGCGGTGGATTCCTTCGAATCCAAGACTAACCAAGCTTGCCTTCAACACCGATCTCGATGGCCAGCCCTACGATCTTGTCCTGACCACGCGCCTGTTTCTCTATCGAAAAGCGATGGTGCAGCTAGTCGGGCAAACCGTTTCGCTTCCGCAACCGGCGTCGTGGGAAAATTATTTCACGGCGACGAAGTTACCGGAGCCTTCCGGAGCGGGCGCGTGGGAACAGATCGCGAACGGCGACCAGATCGACGGCATCGAGCGCCGATTTCTGCGCGGCAGCGGCAAGTCGCAGGATGGTCTTGTTTCGCGTTATTTGAACCGCCCGATTTCGCGCGCGATGACGCGATTGCTCTTGCGTTTCCCGGTCACGCCTAACGGATGGACGTGGGGAATTTTTCCGATCCCGATCATCGCGGCGCTCGTCCTTGCCGACGGAAACTACTGGTCGTTCGTGTGGGGGCTGATTCTCTTCCAGGTCTTCAGTGTTCTCGACGGGTGCGATGGAGAAATCGCGCGCGCGAAATTCATGGAGAGCGAGCGCGGCCGCCAGCTCGACGATTTCTTCGACGTCCTGAGCAACATCCTGCTCGTCGTCGGTCTCGGTTTCGGATTGAGCCGTGCGCATCCTCGTTTCGGCTGGCTGTTCGTTGCCGAAGGAATCGCGGCCGCCGGATTGATCGCGCTCAATGAATGGCAGCTCGGGCGCCAAAAACCGGCGCCGGTTGTCGAGCTGAAGGACGACTCGTTAGGCGGCGCGCTGTATCCGCGCCATCGCGTGTTGGTCGCGCGCTCCGGGCTTCTGGTTTTCGGGGAGAAATTCGCAGCGCTTCTCATCCAGCTCACGAAACGCGATGTCGCCGTCCTGTTTTTTGTGTTCGTCGCCGTGATCGGCTTGCCGTCTCTCATTCTGCACCTGCTCTTTGCGGTTGCGACCGTGAGTTTGGTGTTGGCTGTGAAGGCACGCTCAGTCCTGTAGCCGCTTCGCTATGCGAAGCGTGAGAAGAAGCGTCGCTTCAGGTTGATCGTTGAGCGGCCCACAGGGCCGCTGCTACAGAAGACGCCTGGGCAAGCATCTCCGGCGTGTCGACGTCCTGCCACCAGGCATCGCCAATGTCGATCGCGAGCGCGTTTCCTTCCTCGGCCATCAGGCGGACGCCATCGGCCAGGGCGCAGTCGTCGTTCCGCAAAACGCGCCGCAGATATTCAAAGATCGTTTCCGGGCAAATGAAAATGCCAGTGTCGATCGCGTTGTAGTCTTCGAGTTTCTTTCCGATCGCCACCAGCCGGTTCCCGTCGATCCGAACTTTCATCGCGTCGTCGAGATCGAAAATCGAAGCGATTTTTCGATCGATGGCGAGATTCAGTCGCGAGAAGTCGGCGTCGCGCAGAAGGGAAACGACGATCGACGATTCGAAAAGATGGTCGCCCATCGCGAGGAAAAAAGGCGAACGGACTTTGCCGGCGGCTGTCAGGAGCGAGACGCCGTTTTGCTTTTGCCAATTCGGATTCGGGATCGGATGAAACTGCATGTGTGGCGGAAGCAGAGGCGCCACCGCGGCGGCTAACTCTTCGCCATTAGGTCCAACCACCGCGTGGATTCTTTCAACGCCAACCTTTTCGAACGAATCAATCGCGTACGAAATCAGGGCCCGCCCGCCGATCGGGATCAGTGGCTTGGCGACCGTTTCCGCCGAGCCGCGCAGACGCGAACCGGTTCCCGCCATGAGAATGACCGCGTCGCTGATCTTCAAGTCGGCAGCTGGTAATATTTTTTCAAGCCCCAGAGACGGACGCGCTGCGGGAGCAAACGAAAAATGATCGGCGCGATGCCCGCCTGGAAAGTTCCGCCAACGGTGACGCGCGGCGCCGGATTTTCTTCGTCGATCAATTTCGCGATTCGCCGCGCGACCAGGTCCGGCTTGGGCGCTTCCTGCATATTTTTGTCGACCATGCGCCACGCGTGTTCGACAAGCGCGGTGTAAGACGGATCGCCGCCATCGGTTCGCGCGACCGCGTCATTGAAACCTGTGCGGATGTCGGCCGGTTGCAGATCGATGAGGTGAATGTCCGAACCCGCGAGCTCGAGCTGGAGCGTCATCACGAATGAAGCCATTGCCGCCTTGGCTGCGTTGTAAGCGGCCATGAAGGGGACCGGCATGCGGGAGGCAAGGGAAGTGACGTTGATGATCCGGCCTTTGCCTTGGGTTCGCATCGCGCCAAGCGCGAGACGGCAAAGCTCGATGTGCGCGAAAACGAGCGCCTGGAATTGGGCGTGAATTGCGTCCGCACTCAAATGTTCGCCGGGCCCGAAGTGGCCGCTGCCGGCGTTGTTAATGACGACGTCGAAATGCCCGGCTTCGCGAAGCGTGAGGCGAAAACTTTCGCCTAACGACACGTTGTCGCTCAGGTCGAGCCGGACCGGGTGAAGATGCGGCAGCTGCGGGATTCGCGCGGGATCGCGCGACGTCCCCCAGACTTCGTCGCCGCGCTCGGCCAGCAGTTTAGCCGTGGCTAATCCAATGCCGGAGCTCGCCCCGGTGATGAATACGCGTTTCATGTCGCTCTGGGTAGCGCGCGCGTCTCGCGCGTTGGTTTTGGCGTCTCGCCAAAACA
>DATILK010000496.1:0-6310 GCA_035476555.1 Chthoniobacterales bacterium
GCTAAAGGTCGATCTCAATGACGACAACGCCGTCGATGCCGACAAAATGTTTACCATCCTGATGGGCGACGTTGTCGAACCACGCCGCCAGTTCATCGAGGACAACGCGTTAAACGTTCGGAATCTCGATGTATAATCCGAACGAAAAGATAGAGCCGATCAACTTCGCCGAAGAAGTATCGAGGTCGTTCCTCGATTACTCGATGTCGGTCATCATTTCGCGTGCGTTGCCGGATGCGCGAGACGGACTGAAGCCATCGCAGCGGCGCATTCTTTACGCGATGCACGATCTGTCGCTGTTCCCGAACCGGCAGCACCGGAAATGCGCGAAAATTTGCGGTGACACGAGCGGTAACTATCACCCGCACGGCGAGGCGGTGATTTACCCGACGCTAGTGCACATGGCGCAACCGTGGGCGATGCGGGAGATACTCGTCGACGGCCAGGGCAACTTTGGTTCGGTCGAAGGCGACCCGCCGGCAGCCATGCGTTACACCGAGGCGCGCATGACGCATCTCGGCGCGGCGCTCATGGTCGACATGGACAAGGACACGGTCGATTTCGTCCCGAACTACGACGAGACCCGGACTGAGCCCACCGTTTTTCCTGCTGCATTTCCGAATCTCCTCGTCAACGGCGGAACCGGCATCGCGGTCGGCATGGCGACGAACATGCCGCCGCACAATCTCGGCGAAGTGATCGACGGCATCTGCGCGCAAATCGACGACCCGGAAATTTCGCTCGAGGATTTGATGAAGCACGTGAAAGGGCCGGATTTCCCGACCGGCTGCGCGATTCTCGGCCTCGCGGGCATTAAACAATATCTCGAGACGGGACGCGGCAGCATGAAGGTCCGCGGCAAAGCGGGCGTCGAAGAGCTGAAGGGAAATCGAGAGCAGATCGTCATCACCGAGATTCCCTACAACGTGAATCGCGCGACGCTCGTCGAGCGCATCGCCGCGCTGGTGAATGACAAAGTGCTGAGCGACATCACCGCGATCCGCGATGAATCGGACGAGAATACGCGCGTCGTCATCGAGCTGAAGCGCGACGCGAATCCGAAGATCGTCATCAACAATCTTTACAAGCACACCGCGATGGAAAGCTCGTTTGCGGTGAACATGCTGGCGATCGATCACGGCCGGCCGAAGCTTCTCTCTCTAAAAGCGGCGAACCAGGCTTACATCGATCATCGCCGCGAAGTGGTGCTGCGGCGGACGCGCTTTGAATTGCGAAAGGCCGAGGAGCGGGCGGAGACGCTCGAGGGTTATCTCATCGCGCTCGCTAACCTCGACGAATTCATTCGGATCATTCGCGGATCCGCGAACCGGGAAGAAGCTCGGGTAAAACTGCTCGCATTCGAATTTACGCGGAAACAAGTCGAGAAGATCGGGATCATGATTCGGAATGAAGCGCGGCTGACGGATGGCCGTTACGCGTTCAGCGAACATCAGGCGAACCAAATCCTCGAGCTGCGATTGTATCAGCTGACCGGGCTCGAACGCGAAAAGATCGAGAAGGAATACGCCGAACTGCTTGAGACGATCAAAGATCTGCGCGACATCCTCGCGAAAGAATCGCGCGTCTTCCAGATCATCAAAAAAGAGCTGCGCGAAATTCGCGACAAGCACGCATCGCCGCGGCTCACCCAACTCGTGCCCGACGAGGGCGAGATCAACATGGAGGATCTGATCGCGAATGAGGGCTGCATCATCAGCATCACGCACGGCGGGTTCATCAAGCGGACCGCGATCAGCGCCTTCCGCGCGCAACGACGCGGCGGCAAGGGCGTGATTGGGATGACAACGCGCGAAGGCGCGACAGAAGAAGAGGAAGGCGATTTTATCGAGCATCTCTTCACCGCGACGACGCACGATTACCTGATGTTCTTTACGGAGTCAGGCCGCGCCTACGTCGAGAAAGTTTACGAAATTCCGGAGATGGGGCGCGCGGCGAAGGGCCGTTCCATCGCGAACCTGCTCGAACTGCGGGCCGACGAAAAAATCGCGGCCACGATTCGAGTTCAGTCCAAGAAATCCGGGACGGGCGCGGCGCAAACGGACGAAACGTGGGACGAGAAGCTGCATATCGTTTTTGCCACCCGCTCAGGCATCGTGAAAAAATCGAACCTGTCCGATTACAGCAATGTTCGGAAAGGCGGCATTATCGCGATCCAGATTGAGGAAGGTGACCGCTTGATCGACGCGAAACTAACGACTGGGGACAACGAGATCGTTCTCATCACCAAGGAAGGCATGAGCCTGCGTTTTCACGAGGAGCAATTGCGCGATCAAGGGCGGAACACGGTGGGCGTTTGGGGCATTCGGCCGGAGAAAGGCGACTGGGTCGTGGCGAATGCGATCGTGAACCCAAACGCGATGCTTCTGGTCGCCGGTGAAAACGGAATCGGAAAACGGACGCCGTTCGACGATTACCGGCGACAATCGCGCGGCGGTAAGGGCATCATCACGATGAAGACCGGCGAGAAGACCGGGAACGTCGTTGGTGCGCTGAGCGTGACGGAAAACGACGAACTGATGCTGATCACGACGAAGGGCCAGATGGTGCGGACCCGCGTTCGTGAGATACGCGCCGTCGGGCGAAATACAATGGGCGTGAAGCTGATGGATTTGCGGGGCGCGGAAAAGCTGCAAGCCATCGCGCCTGTCGTCAGTCAGGAAACCGCAGAAGTCGAAGCGGAGACCGAGCCAGAAGCGACCACATAAGAAAGAAAAGGGACTCGCGGTGGCGAGCCCCTCTCCAGATTGCTGATGTGCTCGAACGCTAGTAGCCAGTCGCGCGGGTCGTTGTCGTTTCCATTGTCGGAGTGGTGCTCTTCTTCACTGTCGTCGTCGACGTTGTGGTTGTCGTCGGGGCCGGTTTCTCCACCACGGTAGTGCAAGAAGTCAGAGCCAAAGCGACCGCCAAGAGCGGCATCAGAATGATAAGTTTTTTCATAGTTGGAGTTGTTCCTTCACAGAACCATTCGTCGGAGATTGTTCAACCAGATGTATTTCGGGCGTAGTTTTTGTAATTTGTTAGGTCGAGCTAATCGTCGATCCGCGAACGCAGCCGCTTGGTTCGCGAACGTTGCCGCTTCGATTCGAGAATACGTTCCTTCAATCTGCGCGGTCGCGGCGAAGAACGGCGCCGGGCCTTTTCTCTTCGTGCTTTTTCTGCGGCGATTCGCTGCCGGTTTCGTCGTTCGATCAGCTCGGCCAGTCGTTCTCGAGCGAGCCTGCGATTTTGCGCCTGCGATCTTGAATCCTGAACCGTGACGCTCAGGCCGGTCGGCAAATGGCGAAGCGTGACGGCGGTCGATACTTTGTTGACGTTTTGCCCGCCCGGCCCGCCGGAACGAGCGAACGTTTCCTCGAGATCGGATTCGCGGAGCACGCTGGCTAAAGCGGCGGAATGTTTTCGCGGCCGTACCGGAACACGCGGGCCATCCAGACCAGCTCGTTCAAAAACTCCGCGACGCGCCCGACATATTTTTCGTCCTTCAGTTTTCCCTGCTCATCGAACGCGTCGCGGACCCTGCTGAAATTCACATCGGTAAAGGTGACCGCCAGTCCGAGCTCGCGAACGACCGGGACCATTTGCTCGATCACGCGCGAGCCGCCGAATGGCCCTGCGGAGACGCCGACCAGCCCCACCGCCTTGTGAATGTACTCCTCGAGACACATATCGAGCGCGTGTTTCAACAATCCCGGATACCCGTGATTATATTCCGGCGTCACGATCGCCAGCCCGTCCGCGCGCGTCATTTTCTTCGCGAAGTCCGGGTCCTTCATCGTTTCGCCGGCATCGTCGAGCCGCATCTTGAGCTGCCGGACATCGATCAACTCGGTCTCGATCTCCGGCCGTTTCTTCATTTCGCTGAGAAGAAAATTCGCGACATGCTCGCTCTGCCGGCCCTGCCGGGCGGTGCCGAGAATAATCGGAATATAGAGTGGTTTCGCTTCCATTGTTTGGACTCGTTAGGCAAACGTTGCCGATGGCCGGACTCGAACCGGCACGGGCGGTTAAGCCCAACGGATTTTAAGTCCGTTGCGTCTGCCATTTCGCCACATCGGCGGCTACGGTTGCATCTTAGCGCATGGAGGGAGCAGACCAAGCGGATTTGGAACATCCAGTTTGGCTGGCCGCGTCGTAATATTTTTGAGGAGGAATTGAAGTATGGCTGAGAAATTAGCAGGGAAAAAAGTGGCGATCCTGGCGGCGGACGGATTCGAAGAAGTAGAGCTGACGAAGCCGAAGAAAGCTTTGGAAGACGCGGGCGCGACGACGAGCGTGGTCTCGATCAAGACCGGCAAAATTCAGGGAATGAATCACGCCGACAAAGGCGAAACGGTGCCGGTCGATCTGATCTTGGCGGACGCAAAGCCGCAGGACTTCGACGCTCTCATGATCCCGGGCGGGTTGATTAATCCGGACACGCTTCGCTCAACTCCGGAGGCGCTCGAGTTCACGCGCCATTTTTTCAACGAAGGGAAACCGGTGGCCGCGATCTGCCATGGGCCGTGGGTGTTGATCGATGCCGGCGTTGTGCGCGGACGAACGCTGACTTCCTGGCCGGCAATCAAAACCGACGTGCGAAATGCCGGCGGCAATTGGATCGACGAAGAAGTTGTGGTCGACAACGGGCTCGTCACCAGTCGCAAGCCGGACGACATTCCCGCCTTTAACGAAAAGATGATCGAAGAATTTTGCGAAGGACGCCACGCCGCGAAATCCGTTGCCGCGACCGAGCTGGAAACGTAGCGGGCAAATTGCCTTGCAACGCAGGCGGCCCGTCCTCCAAGTTTTTGATGATCGCGAGGCCAGCTCATGACGACCGCCAACAAAATCACGGTGATCCGGATCCTGATGATCCCGATCTTCGTTACCCTCGCGATCTATTACGGCGAAAGCATTCAGGAAGGTCATCCCCAGGATTGGATGCGCTTCACTGCGATCACGGTATTCTTGCTGGCCGCAGTGAGCGACGGGCTCGATGGCTATGTGGCGCGCCGCTACAATCAGCGCAGCACGCTCGGCGCGATTCTCGATCCCATCGCAGACAAGGGGCTGCTTCTCAGCGGAATCATCACATTGAGCATTAGCAACTGGAGTCAGGTGGATCCGCATTACGGAAAATTCCCAGCCTGGTTTCCCGTGCTCGTCATCACGCGCGATGCGGTGATTCTTTTCGGCAGCGCGGTGCTCCACATTCTAAATGGAAAGGTCCGGGTGCGGCCGAGCTGGACCGGAAAAGTGGCGACGGTTTTGCAGATGGCGGCAATCGCTTGGGTGATGCTGCAAATGCGAGTCATCCCGCTGATCTACATCGTCTGCGCGGCGGGCCTTTTCACTTTCGTTTCCGGCGTCATTTACGTCCGCGACGGAGTCCGGCAATTATCCGCCGAAGGCCACGCGAATGCGAAACTGGGTTAGTGTGCTGGCACACTCATGGATTCGAAAGCGATCGAGGAGAACGCGGGGACTGTTGCCATTGTCGGGCGGCCGAACGTCGGGAAATCGGCGCTCTTCAATCGGCTCGTCGGGCGTAATATAGCGATTGTTCACGATCAACCCGGCATCACGCGCGATCGACTCGCATCGATTTCAAAACGTGGCCGCCGGCCATTCACCGTTTGGGACACAGGCGGGATTGGCGGCGCCGGCGAAACAGAACTAACCAAGCAGGTGCGCGTGGCTGCGGACGCCGCGATGCGGGAGAGTGACGTGATTCTTTTCGTCGTCGACGGCCAGGCCGGCCTGAATCCGATCGATCGAGACTTGGCAAAAGTTCTGCGCAGATCCAAACGCCCCGTCCTCCTGGTCGTCAACAAGATCGATCACGAGAAGCACGACGATCTTGAAGCGGATTTCGCCGAACTGGGTTTCGACAATCCGATCGCCATCAGTTCTGCCCACGGCCGCGGGATTCCCAGCCTCCTTCAAGTCATCGATGGCTTGCTCCCCCAATCCCCAATCGAAAGTCCAGAATCGAAAATCGAAGCTCCTCTTTCTCTTGCCGTTGTTGGTAAGCCCAATGCCGGGAAATCGTCGCTCATCAATACGATCCTGCGGGACGCGCGCACAATCGTCAGCGAATTGCCGGGCACGACGCGCGATGCCGTCGACATTCTTTACGAGCGCGCCGGCGAAAAGTTCCTGCTGATCGATACCGCCGGGATGCGGGCGCGCAGCAAGCATTCCAGCTCGGTCGAAGTCTTCAGCGTCATGCGGGCCGAGCGCAGCATTCGCCGGGCCGATCTTTGCGTGCTCGTGATCGACGCGACCAGCGGCGTGACCGCGCAGGACA
>DATILK010000497.1:0-4859 GCA_035476555.1 Chthoniobacterales bacterium
CCACGCCATGGCGTTACCGAAAAAGTAGCGCTGTAGCCGGGATCGATGATCCCGGCTCGATAAACAATTCCGCTGTCGCCCGGGATCATCGATCCCGGCTACAAACGCCTTGGCAATTGCGCCTCTGCCATTGTTGCGCCAACTGTCTAGTCTCATGGCGAACGAGACGCACGATCCGAACGTAGACGCGCTCTGGTACAAAGACGCCGTCATCTACGAGCTGCACGTGAAGACATTTCACGATAGCGACGGCGACGGCATCGGCGATTTTCGCGGCTTGATCGAGAAACTCGATTACCTCCAGGAACTCGGCGTCACTGCCCTCTGGCTTCTGCCCTTCTATCCGTCGCCGATGCGCGATGACGGTTACGACATTGCCGACTACTACGATGTGAATCCGAACTTCGGCACCCTGGATGATTTCCGGGCGTTTCTCGACGCGGCGCACGAGCGCGGGTTGCGAGTCATCACCGAGCTCGTCATCAATCACACGTCGGATCAAAACCCGTGGTTCCAGAAATCGCGCCGGGCCGCACCCGGTTCGCCGGAGCGGGAGATGTATGTCTGGAGCGATACGCCGGAGAAGTACAAGGAAACGCGGATTATTTTCAAAGACTTCGAGACTTCGAACTGGTCGTGGGATCCGGTCGCGAAAGCGTATTACTGGCACCGCTTCTATTCGCACCAGCCCGATTTGAATTTCGATAACCCGGCCGTGCACGAAGCCGTGGAGAAGGTGCTCGATTTCTGGCTCGGCATGGGCGTCGACGGATTGCGGCTCGATGCGGTGCCGTATTTATACGAGCGCGAAGGCACCATCTGCGAAAACTTGCCCGAGACTCACGCTTATCTGGTGAAGCTCCGCGCGCACGTCGACCGGAAATACAAAGGCCGAATGCTGCTCGCGGAAGCAAACCAATGGCCGGAAGACGCCGTCGCTTATTTCGGCAAAGGCGACGAGTCGCACATGAATTTTCATTTCCCGCTCATGCCGCGGATGTTCATGGCGCTCCAGATGGAGGACCGGTTCCCGATCATCGACATCCTCGAGCAAACGCCGCCGATCCCCGAGACCTGCCAGTGGGCGATGTTCCTGCGCAATCACGACGAGCTCACCCTCGAGATGGTGACGGACGAGGAACGCGATTACATGTGGCGCGTTTACGCGAACGATCCCACCGCCCGCATCAATCTCGGCATCCGGCGCCGGCTCGCGCCGCTTCTCGCGAATAGCCGCCGCAAAATCGAGCTGCTCAACATTCTCCTTTTCTCGATGCCGGGCACGCCTGTCCTCTATTACGGCGACGAGATCGGGATGGGCGACAATTTTTATCTCGGCGATCGCAACGGCTGCCGCACCCCGATGCAATGGAGCCCCGACCGCAACGCCGGTTTTTCCAAGGCGAATCCGCAACAGCTGTATCTGCCGATCACGATCGACCCCGAGTATCATTACGAAGCGATCAACGTCGAGAACCAGCAGAAGAACTTGTCGTCGCTGCTCTGGTGGACGCGTCGCGTCATCGCGATGCGGAAAAATTTCCGCGCCTTCTCCCGCGGCTCACTCGAATTTCTGTTTCCGGAAAATAACAAGGTGCTCGCATTTCTCCGCCGCCACGAGGAGGAGACGATCCTTGTCGTGGTGAACCTCTCGCGCTTCGCCCAGGCGGCCGAGCTGGATTTGTCGCGTTTTGCTGGCTGCGCGTTGATGGAAGTTTTCAGTCAGAATTATTTTCCGGCGATCGGCAAATCGCCTTACGTCATCACGCTCGGCCCGCACTCCCATTACTGGTTTGTGCTTCGGTCGGAGACCGCGGCGTCAATCGCTTCGAAGGAACGCAAGATCCCGACGCTCGAGTCCGTGCCGAATGCGGCGGCCCTGCTCGCAAACGGACAGCGACCGCGGATCGAGCGCGAAGTTTTGCCGGCTTATCTTCGCAACTGCCGCTGGTTTGGCGCCAAGGCCCGGACCATTCGGCAAATGCGGATCGTCGAGGAAGTCCCCATTTCGAACGGAGAGGGCGCCGCCCAAATTTGGTTTGTCGAAGTCAGTTACCTCGATGGGCCGACCGAGACGTACGCGCTTCCGATCCAAATCGCCCGAGACGACGCCGCGCGCGCGCTCGAACGCGCCACGCCGAACGCGGTGATCGCGCGAATCCACGGTGACGGCGACGCCGTTCTGCACGATGCCGTTTACGACGAAGCGTTTCGCAAAGCGCTCTTCAAACTGATGACAGCGCGGCAGTCGGCGCGAGGAGAGAGCGGAGAGCTTATTGGCCTAACGAGCAGTGCATTTCCGAACGAAGCGCAGACGCGGACGCCGTCTTCGCAAGTCCTGAGCGCGGAGCAAAGCAATTCGTCGATGCTCTTCAAGAACAAGTTCTTCCTCAAACTTTACCGGAAGCTCGAGGATGGGGTGAACCCCGATGTGGAAGTGACGCGTTTCCTCACCGAGCGCGCGCAGTTCGCGAACGTCCCGGCATTTCTCGGCGCGATTGAATATCGGCGGGCGAAGAACGCGCCGACCGTTGTGTGTTTACTCCAAAGCGCGATCGCGAATGAGGGCGATGCCTGGTCGCTCACGCTCGATGCGGTCGGCCGCTATTATGAGCGCGTTCTCACCCGCAAAGCCGATCTCCAAAACCAGACGACGCCCGGCCCGCTCCTCGCAGAATTGATCGGCGGCATTTATCCGGAGAAGGCGACGCTGATCGGCCAACGCACCGGCGAATTGCATCGCGCCCTGGCCAGCAGCGGTGATGACCGGGCCTTTGTGCCCGAAAAATTCAACGCCATGGCGCAGCGCTCCGTTTACCAAAACATGCGCGCTTCGCTTCGCCGCAATTTCGATCTGCTCGAAAAGAAATTACCTGCATTGCCGGACGCCTTCCGCGATGAGGCCGCGCAAGTCCTCGCGGCGGAGGATCGAATTCTCGAGCAGGAAAAGCGCATCCTCGATCGGCGGGCGAACGCCACCAAGATCCGGATTCACGGCGATTACCACCTCGGTCAGGTCCTCTACACCGGAAAGGATTTTGTTATTCTCGATTTCGAAGGCGAGCCGGCCCGCGCCTTGAGCGAACGGAAGCTGAAGCGGTCCGCTTTGCGCGACGTGGCCGGCATGATGCGCTCGTTCCAATACGCGGCTTACAGCGCGCTCTGGCAACCCGCGATGCGGGCCGAAGACGTGCCGTTCCTCGAGCGTTGGGCCGATCTTTGGTATCGCCAGATGAGCAGCACTTTTCTCCAGAGTTATCTCGCCGCCACCGACGGCGCCGATTTTATTCCGCCCGACGAAAGCGATTTCCAGATTTTGCTCGAAGCGTATCTGCTGGACAAAGCGGTTTACGAAATCGGTTACGAATTAAACAACCGGCCGGACTGGGTTGTCATTCCGATCCGCGGCATCAAACACATTTTGGGAAAGCCATAGGGTAGGGACGATTGACCCCAATCGCCCGGGCGGCTTCGGTGAACCGCCCCTACCTGAAAAAATATTCGCGCTTCATTAGAGTCGCGATTACAAACCACTCATCCGGAGACCCAATATATGAACAAACATCTTGCCGCCATCGACGCTCAAATCGCCGCCAAACATCTGCTCACCCATCCTTTTTATCTCGCCTGGACCCGTGGCGAATTGAGCCGGTCCGCGCTCGCCGATTACGCGCGGCAATATTACCACCACGTCGCCGCGTTTCCGACGTATCTCTCCGCCGTGCACGCGAAGTGCGACGAGCAATCGACTCGCCGCCAGCTTCTCGACAACCTGATCGACGAGGAAGCCGGCACGCCGAATCATCCCGAACTTTGGCTCCAGTTCGCTGAATGCCTCGGAGTTTCGAAAGCCGACGCGCAATCGACCGAAAAGTGGAATGAAACAAAAAATCTCATCGAGACGTTCCGTGCCGTTTGCGGCGGACGCGCAACCGCCGAAGGCCTCGCGGCGCTTTACGCTTACGAAAGCCAAATCCCCGCAGTCTCCGAATCAAAGATCAAAGGACTGCTCGAGAACTACGAAGTGACCGCGCCGCGTGATTACGAATATTTTTCTGTCCACGTCGAAGCCGATCGCGAGCATTCCGCCGCAGAGCGCCAGATGCTTTCGGAATACGTCACGGACGAAAACGCCGCGCCGGTCTCCGCCGCGGTGAATCGAATCCTGGACGCTCTTTGGGAAATGCTGTCCGGCGTCTGTCGCCGCCACGCCATCGCGTGCGGCTGACTGTATTGCTGCTCATGGTCGAACATCGACGGGGTCAGATAAAACAGGCACCTCGGTTTCAAAATAGGCAACTTGTGCGTCTTCACTCAAGTCGCGCTGGAGCCTGAAAAATTTCTCACGAAATAAGAGCATGGGATCTGATTTTTCTTCGTCAGGTTCAGCATCGTACTGCTTCTGCACCTGATGCTGCGCGACTATGATGAGGACGTAATTCGCTACCATCTCTAGAAACACCGGATCGTTTTCGCTCTTTGTTCGCCGTTCGACGATTCGTGGGTGGTTGGCGTTTACCCAGATAATCCCCTTGGTAACCATGTCTCGGTCACTCACGGGATCGTCGAACTCGCCAAATATCCGTCGATCCTCGTCCGGAATGTTCGGATCATCGGACATCAACACGCGCAGACCTTCCCGAGTCTTTCGAGTTTCCGTTGTTGTCGTCGTTCTCGAGCCTACGCGTACGGCAAATTGATCGCCCTTTTCGTCGGGAACAAAAACAGGATTGCCGGGTCTTCGAGACCCGTTGCCCTCGTGGATTTTCTCAATCCATCGCCCTTTTATAAGAGTTTCGGGAGGATCGTCAGGTGTGGGTCGCCGATATGTTTCGCCATTTGCCTCCTCATTGTCGTCG
>DATILK010000498.1:0-4497 GCA_035476555.1 Chthoniobacterales bacterium
GATAGGCCATGATGATTCCGATGATCGTCGTCGTGACGAGACCGATCGCGGTTGCGAGCATGAAATAACGGAGCGGCGTCGGCTGGCGGCCGGGGGTGCCGGGAATGTGCGCGTCCTTGTGAATGAACGAAAGTGCGGCGAGCGCTGGCGGCGCGATATAGGTCTTGTCCTTTTTCGACTCGTGCCAGTTGAAGAGCTGCCACGAACCGGTGACCGCGAAGAAGATCAACATCGGCGCGAAGAGACATCCGAGAAAGAGATGGAGCGAGCGGAGCGATTTCATTGGTGACGCCGAGATAACACAGATGGTCGGCGCGGCAAGACTTTCCGTTTCCATTGGGCACCGAGCAGGCGCATAGTTTCCAAGAATGGACTCACCAACGAACGAGGCCGCGGCCGAATTACTTCAGACCTACACCGAAGGCGGCGGCATCAATTATCTCGACGCCGCGGCCAACCTTCCGTCGCGGCCCGCGATCGAGGAGGCATGCGTGGATTTGATGAGCCTGATGTTCCCGGGATTTCATGGCGAACCGTTCGTCGATTCCAGCGATCTGCCGGACGTGACCCGGAGCCGAATCCGAAGACTGCACGCCCGGATGAAGCCGGAAATTTCCAAGAGTTTCAACCAGCTCGACCGCGACACCGCGGACGTGAAGGCGGAAGAGATTCTCACCTGGTTCATGTCGCAGCTCGCCCGGATCCGGAAAGTGCTGTGGACCGACGTGGACGCAGCCTATGAAGGCGACCCGGCCGCGACGAGTTTTGAAGAAGTGATCGTCGCGTATCCGGCGATCGAAGCGATCGCGATTCAGCGTATGGCGCATCTGCTTTACGAACGAAAGGTGCCGCTTATTCCGCGGCTCATGACCGAGTGGGCCCACACGCGGACGGGCATCGACATTAATCCTGGAGCCAAGATCGGCCCGCATTTTTTTATCGACCACGGAACGGGCGTCGTGGTCGGCGAGACCTGCGAAATCGGCGCGCGGGTAAAGTTGTATCACGCGGTGACGCTGGGGGCGCGCAGTTTTCAAAAGGACGAGCACGGCAAAATCAAGAAGGGCGGCAAACGCCATCCGACTTTGGAAGACGACGTGACGATTTATCCGAACTCGACGGTGCTCGGCGGCGAGACGGTGATCGGCGCGCGGAGCACGATCGGCGGAAATGTTTTCCTGATCCAAAGCGTGCCGCCGGACTCGCTGGTTTATTACGAAGAGACGCAGCTCCAGATCGTGCCGAAGCGGCGCGCGGGAGCGAAGGACTTCACGGCGTAGCGGATGATCTACCTCGATTACAACGCGACCACGCCATTGGGCGCGGCGGCGCGGGAGGCGATGGAGCCGTTTCTGGCGCGGCACTACGGCAATCCATCGAGCGTGCATGGGGCGGGACGCGAAGCGCGCGCGGCGGTGGATGATGCGCGAGATCGGCTGGCGGATTTGCTCGGCGCGAAGCCGCACGAGCTGATTTTCACGAGCAGCGGAACGGAATCGAACAATCTTGCGGTGCTCGGGCTCGCTCGCGCGCAGGCGGAACGCGGCCGGCATTTGATTTGCGCCAGCACGGAACATCACGCGGTGCTGAATGCGTTCGAACACCTGGCCGAACGCGAAGGATTCGACGTCACCTTCCTCGGCGTCGACGAAATGGGGCGGATCGATTTGGACGAGCTGGCCGGCGTGATTCGCGCCGACACCACACTGGTGTCGATCATGACCGCGAACAACGAAACCGGCGTCCTCCAGCCGATGACAGAACTCGCGCGACTGTGCGACGAGCGCGGTGTTCTTCTGCACACCGATATGGTTCAGTCCTTCGGCAAAGTGGAAATCGATTTGGCCGGGAGCAATCTCGCGGCCGCGAGTTTCGCTGCTCATAAATTCTATGGACCAAAAGGCGCGGGCCTTCTCTATCTGCGCGCCGGAATCCCGATCGAGCCGATTCAATTCGGAGGCGCGCATGAAAACCAGAGGCGCCCGGGAACCGAGAACGTGCCCGCGATTGTCGGAATGGCGGGCGCGGCGGAATTCGTTCTGCGCGATCGCGCCGAGGAACAGGGACGCCAGGCGATTTTACGCGACACCCTCTGGGAAAAAATTATCGCAGCCTGCCCGGACGCGATCCAAAACGGCGACGGCGCGCCTCGCCTCGCGAACACGCTCAATGTTAGTTTCCCGGCTCTCAGCTCGGAAACGCTTTTGATGGCGCTGGATCTCGAAGGCATCTGCGCTTCGAGCGGCTCGGCCTGCATGGTCGGATCGGTCGTCGCGTCGCATGTTCTGCTGGCGATGGGTTTGGCGGCGGAACTCGCGGGCGCCGCTGTCCGCTTCTCGTTAGGCCGCGAGACGACTGACGACGAAATCGATCGTGCCGGTGAAATAATCGGGCGCGTTATCCATCGGGTCCGCTCAGCCGGCACGGAAAGCAGGGTCGCCTATGCCGCTGTTTAGACAGCTCGATTTCGTTTTTCCAACGACGCCTGCGCTTGTCGTCCTCGGACGCGATTCGGCGCTGGAAGCAAGAGCTCGCGAAATTCTCGCGCCCCTTAAGGCCGGCAAGCTCGCGCGCGAAGTCCGCGTGGAATGGAATGCGCGACTTTTCAGCGCCGCCGGACGCGCGGATTCGCGCCGCAACCTGATCTCGTTGAACCCGCGCCTGCGCGAGCACGATTCAGCTGAGATTGATCGCACGCTGCGCCACGAGCTCGCCCATTTGCTCGCGCAGTCTCGCGTCGGTCGCCGGCGCATTCCACCGCACGGAGTAGAATGGCGCCGCGCCTGCCGCGATCTCGGCATCGAGGATGAAGCGCGTTGTCATTCGCTGCCTTTTCCAGTGCAGCAACGAGCGCGACGATTCCTCTATCGTTGTTCGCGATGCGGCAAGGAATTTCCGAGGGTGTGCCGCATCAAACGCGCGGTCGCATGTCTGGAGTGCTGCCGAAAATTCAATCTCGGAAAATTCGATCCGAAGGCCCGGCTCCGCCTTGTGGAAAAGGAGAGATGATCTAGCTTCTACGCTCTTCCCTTAAGAAAATATGTTCACTGCCAGACTCGTTTCTCTTTCCCTTGCGCTCGCCCTCGTTGCCTCCAGCGCGCACGCCTTTGTCCGCGAAACTTTCAGCGGCGTCCCGGTCGAGTGGAACAAAGACCGGACAGTTCTGATGCATCTTTCGCTTCCCTCTTCGATTCATCTCTCCGACGGCACGGCGTCATTGAACGACTCCGCCGAGGACGCGCTCAACATTTGGAACCAGCAGTTGGCGCACATGCAATTCGCGGTGGACAAAGGTTCGATTCTTCCACCCAACGACAACGACGCCAACACCTCTGTGATCATGACGGACACCGTGTATGGCGACAGTTTCGGCAACAACGTCCTGGCAGTGACCCTGGTAACGCCGCGGGACAATCACCTCATCGAAGCCGATGTAGTCTTTAATTCCAACCGGAGCTGGGACTCCTATCGCGGTCCGCTACAGAGTGCGATGGATTTTCATCGGGTGGCTCTACACGAATTCGGACACGTCGTCGGCCTCGATCATCCCGATCAGGCCAGTCCCAAGCAAAACGTTGTGGCGATAATGAACTCCATTATTAGCAACCTCGACTCCCTGGCGGCCGACGACATTAACGGTGCGCACACCATTTACGACAGCGGTCCCACCTACCAAAGTTCGCTGCCGGCGCCGAACCTGGTGAATTTGTCGACGCGCGCGTTTGTCGGGCTCGGGGAAAACGCGGTCATCGGCGGCTTTATTATCCAAGGCTCGCAACCGGCCACCGTGATCCTGCGCGGAATCGGCAACTCACTGGCGGCCTTCGGGATTACCAATGCGCTCGACGATCCGGTCATCGAACTACACGACGCGGGCGGCAACGTCCTGGCCACAAGTGATGACTGGATCGACGATTCGTGGGCGAGCACAATCGCCAGTTATCATCTCGATCCGTCGAATAGCCGCGAGTCAGCGATTTTTACGACGTTGAATCCCGGGAGTTACACGGTGGTGGTCAGGTCGTTCGATAATGGAGATGGGAATCTCACCGGCACTGCGCTCGTCGAGTTGTACGATCTGCACACGACCGGCGGACGCGCCGGAAATATTTCGACGCGCGGCCAGGTGCTGGGCAATGGCAGTCAGCTCCTGATCGGTGGTTTCATTGTCGGCGGAACGCAATCGAAGACTGTCGTTGTGCGCGCGATCGGACCGTCGCTATCGGCGGTCGGGATTGCTCACCCGCTCTCGGATCCGCTGGTCGAATTGCACGATTCGAGTGGAACGACCATGGCGTCGAACGACAATTGGCAAAGCGGCCCGAACGCTGCCCAGATTCAATCAGAAAATCTGGCGCCTTCGCAGCCAAACGAATCGGCGCTCCAGGCAACGCTCAATCCCGGCAGCTACACCGCGATCGTGCGGAGCGCGAACGGCTCAGACGGAGTAGCGCTTGTCGAAGTTTACGATCTCAGCCCCGCGCCGAATTAAACGTC
>DATILK010000499.1:0-4010 GCA_035476555.1 Chthoniobacterales bacterium
CTTTGTGCCCTTTGTGTGAGGTCCCGAATTTTGTGGATTGCCAATGCCGAAACCGACCTGTTAAACCAGCGGCATGCACTCCACGAAAATTATACTCATTACGGCTATCACTGTTTTAGCCGGAGCGTTCACCGCCCTTGCCGCTCCGGTCAATTTCAACGAAGTCTCCCTCTGGGTCCGCGCCAAAGAAACGGACAAATCGATCCTGAACGAAGTGAAGGAGCGCAAACTCGCCAGGACGCTCACCCCGCAACAGGAATCCACTTTGAAATCCCAGGGCGCCAGCGACTCGCTCGTCCAATCGCTTCGCAGCTCCACGCTCATCGCTTCATCCGCCGATCTTCCGCCGACTGAGACCAAAGCTGCCGCCTCGAAGATCGCGTCCGCTCCCGAACCAGATCGCGACAACGTCTCCGAGAATCTTCAAGTCTTCGACGTAACCGCCGGACATCCGATCAACCTCAGCCAATGGGGCGGACCCGATTATGAATTCGCCTTCAACATCTACCGTTACGCTGGCGAAGACCTCATCGAGCCTGTGATCGTCGACACCGTTCGCACCTACACCGACGTCGCCCATTACGTCGGCGTTCTCGGAACTGGACCGCGCACCGCGCTACCCTATTTCCACAGCAAACGCCTCACCCCTTATCTCGGCGGCGACCTCAAAGACGACTCGCACATGATCGGCGATTACATTGCCGTCTCATCGCACTCCACCACCCGCGGAATGTCGATCGACCGCAAACATCCCGTCGTCTTCAAAGGCTCGCCCTACACTATGTATCCGATTTATGGAGCCGGCGGCGCCGAGCTCTACTACATCGGCCACGGGAGCGACTCGGTGAAGCTCGCGGTGCGTGTCGCCAGCCGCTAGATCGGTTACGGTTTCGTCGCTTGCTTAACGACCTTGCCTTCCTTCATCACGAAGGAAACGCGTTCGGTTGCGGTGATGTCGGTAGTCGGATCGCCGGGCATCGCGACGATGTCCGCGAGTTTGCCTTTCTCCAGCGTGCCGACTTTGGCGGAGATCCCGAGAAGATCGGCGTCGGAAGAAGTGGCGGCGCGGAGAGCTTCGATCGGCGGCATGCCGAGATCGACCATCAATTTGAATTCCTTCGCGTTCATTCCGTGCGGATAAACGGCGGCGTCGGTGCCGAAGCCTATCTTCAATCCGAGTTTGACCGCGTTCCGAAACATTTCGGTGCGCGCGGCGCCGGCTGCTTTGGCCTTCGCTTGTAACGCGGGCGGATACGAATCCAGCTTCGCCAGGATCCATTCGGTCGCCATCAAAGTGGGCACGAGATAGGTGCCTTTGGTTTTCATCAACTGGAGCGTTTCCGGTTTTAGAAACGAACCATGCTCGATCGAGTCGACGCCGGCCTCGATCGCATCCTTCGCCGCCTGGTCGCCGTGACAATGGACCGCGACCTTCTTCCGCAACCGATGCGTTTCATCGACCAACGCGGCAATTTCCGCCGGAGTGAATTGCGGCGTATCGACTTCATCGGTCAACGACAGGACGCCGCCCGAGACCGCGGCTTTGATGACATCGGCGCCGTTCTTCACTTCAAAGCGGACGGCTTTCCGGATCGCATCGGGACCGTCGGCGATCCCTTCGCTCCAATCCGGTTCGCGCCCGAAGAGCAGGTCACGAAATCCAGCCGTGCTGTCGAAATGTCCGCCCGTCGCGCCGATTCCATAAGTGGCCACTAGCATCCGCGGGCCGGGAACGATGCCGTGATTGATGGCATTCCGAAGCGCGACATCGACGAATTCCTTGCTCCCGACGAATCGGCTACCGAGATCGCGCACGGTCGTGAACCCGGCCTCGATTGTGGCCCGCGCGTAGGTCGTCGCAATGATCGCCTGTTCGGAAACATTGAGATCAACTTCCTGCAACCGCCGCTGGTTGTAGTTACCAGAAAAGTCCGCTGTGAGATGCGTGTGCGCGTCCATGAACCCGGGCGAAAGCGTCGCATCACCGAGGTCGATGACCTGCGCGCCTTGCGGGACCGGCAGGTTACTGCCCGCATCGACGATCTTGTCGCCTTGCACAATGACGACGCCATTCGTGACCAGCGCTTTTGATTTTCCGTCAAATAGCCGAGCGGCTTTCAAGACGATCGTGTTCGGTTCAGCCGCAAACGCAGAAAGGATTACCGCGGAGAACGCGGAGAGCGCAGAAAACAAGCGAAGGAAATTCTTCATGGCTTCGAATATGAAATCCGAAGCACGAATGCAAGACGGGCTATGACTTGCCGCAATTGTAGCGACGGCGCTTTGAAAGCCCCGCCTCGCTCTGCCGAGCTGCGTTACGGGTCGCCGTGCAAGCGCACGGCTGTAGATTTCGCGCTGCCCTCGAGATCGTTTTCGACTTTACCGCCGCTGCTCCGCAATGGCATTCTTTCCGGCGTGAAGCGCCCTCCAGAAAGTTTCATCAGCGATTACGCGGTCTTCCGTGAACGGGTGGACTGGGCCGAGCGAGCCGACCTTGATGAAGACCTAGTCCAGACTCAGCTCTTTTACGCAAACATGCGGGAGTTCCTCGATCGGTGGCAGGGAAACATCGGGGTTACCGAGCTGGAGGCTGGTCTGGCTAAGGTACGCCCGATCGTCGATAAAATCGGACAGCTCATCGACCAGAAATATCTCGAGGCCCTTCGGGATCTGCTCGAGCGACGGCACACCGTCCTTATCCATCCCCAGATTTACGAGATCGGCCTGGCCTACCTCGAAATCATGAAACTCACGCCTGAAAAACTGCGTCCTGAGCTTAAGAGCATCTTTCGCGAGTCGATCGGCTACGACTTCGACGCCGAACGCTTTTATCGCGAAATCGAAGGCGACTTCGAAAAATATGGTACCGAATACAACCAAGCGCTCGCCATAATGGAAGTCACCTGGCCCGACCACTTCACCGCCGAAACCCGCGCGCGGCTCGCTCGTGAGCCGATCGAGAAGATCAACGATTGGAAGGCAAAAGTCTCAGCACAACTCAACGAGACGAATTAACCGAGTTACTGAAGCGCGTACACCTCAACGACAGCAATGCCAGTCCTGTTACTCACGCCTCGGACGACGGCGGTATAATTTCCGGGCATTAACGTTTGGACGATCGCTGATTCAAGAGGATCCGCGGGCGGTATCGTGCTGTCGATGATTGCTTGTTTGTTCGGGCTTTCCACCCAATTATCATTCGATTCTAGCACGGCTCCGTTGCCGTCGTGTAATTCCAGCGTTGGGTCGGCCAGCTTGCCCGGCACTGACAACGATGGACCGATTGCCCGGACAATTACTTTCTGCGACGTTTGAGCTACCACGATCGTTCCAGCGATCAAGACATTATCGTCAGTCTGGACCAAGCCGCGTGTTGAAATGTTTGCTAGCTTTGAATCCACAGTGCTGTCGAGATCGTAAGCTTCAACGATTCCGATTCCGGTGCCTTCGTTTGCGCCACGAAGAATGGCGGTATAGCCGGCCCCGTTGGCGGGCAATGTTCGTACAATTGCCGATTCCAGCGGATTACTTGGCGCTATGGTAGTATCGATGATGTCCTGCTTATTCGGACTTTCCACCCAGTTATCGTTCGATTCGAGAAGGACTCCTGATCCATCGTGAAGCTCTAGGATCGGGTCAACCAGAGCGCCGTTCATAGGCAACGATGGGCCGATGCCGCGGACAATCACTTTTTTGGGCTGCGTTCCCGTGACGATGAAGCCGCCGATCAGCGCATTATCGCCGGTTTGGACGGGTAACCGCGTTGAAATGTTCGCTAACTGATTTCGCAGCTGTATTCTTATCGAGGAGACTTCTGTCCGTGTGTCGCTACCGTTCGGACCGCTCGCCGTTAACCGAACTGTGAATACACCAGGGACCGAAAAAACGTGCGATGGATTTTGCTCGGTGCTATCGATAACTCCATCGCCGTCAAAGTCCCACTGCCATGAAGCCGGGCTGCCGAGAGATTGATCTGTGAACGAGACCGCCAACGGCGCGCGGCCGCTAAC
>DATILK010000500.1:0-9087 GCA_035476555.1 Chthoniobacterales bacterium
GGCGGATTTAACCCGCGCGTTTGAAAGATGGGCGAACGCCGTGTCGGGATAGCGCTTGGCGACTTCCTTGAAAATGTCCATCGCCTCGGCGTCGCGTTTTTCGGTCTGCAGTTGGCGCGCATACGAATAGAGTCCCTGCGCGGTTGTCTTCGAGAGCGCCTGGTCCCACGCCTTCTTTGCGTCCTCTGGCTTATTCAACGCCTTGAGGATCTCGGATTTCGTCGTCAAGTTCTCGAAGCGCTCTTCGTTTTGAATCGAGAGAGTCGCCCACTTCAAGGCCTCATCGAGATTGGTCTTGTGCGCGAGGCAAAAATGCGCCGCCTGGTTTGCGGCCTGCCATTGATATTGGGCAATGCCGCGCATTTGGCCGCGAATGTTCGCAACCGTCGTGTCCGCACTGACCGCGATCTTCACCGGCACCGCGATCTTTTCCCACTTCATCGTCAGCGTGGCCGAATCCGGTTTGAGATCTTCGAATTCGTATTCCAGCGCTTCCTCCATTTCAGTCGGGCGCGGTTTCACCGTGACGCGAAGCGCGTCTTCCTTTTGATCGTAGGTGTAGCTGCCCCACGCGGTCGCCATCTTGGAAAAAATCACCGTCCAGCTGTCGGCGGTCGGAATCATATGAAGGCCGTAGGTTCCTTTCGGGAGAGGTTGACCTTCCACCGTCACCGCGTCGCTGACTTCGACTACCGTGTTTTCGTTCGCACCGGCGCGCCAGACTTCGCCGAGCGGGACGAGACCGCCCCAGATTTTGCGGCCGTTCACGAGTGGCCGATGATAGATGACTTTGACGTCGGTCAAGCCCACCCGCTGTTTGATGACAGCGGCCTGACTGACGTCCGGCAGGTTGAGATCAGCCCGGACAGAAGCCCCGAGCGCAAATACCGCAATAGCGGGCAGAAGAATACTGATGCGTTTCATAGTCCTTTTAGTTTGAGTTGCTTGGGGCGGAACAGTTGAACTGCAAGTCGGCTTCGAAAACAAGCGAGATTTTGAAATGAAAAGTGACGAACCCTACCGCCTCGGCAATTACGAGGTTCACAAAGCTTGGGAAGGCTTTGCCAGCATCCGTCAGATTTCTTCGGGCGAAATCATGCATTCGCGCACCGATCCGATGGAGGAAGCGCGTCGGCTTTATGTGGAGCAGGCCGGATTAGCGGAACGGGCGCACCAGTGCGCCGCCGAGCCTCTGATTCTATGGGACGTGGGACTCGGCGCGGCCGCGAACGCCATGGCAGCAATTGAATGTTACGAAAATGCGGACGCACAAAGATCGCTTCAAGTCATCAGCTTCGAGAACGATCTGGATCCGTTGCGGCTCGCCGCGGCCAACCTCAAATTGTTTCCGTATCTGCGCGCTGAGTTGATCGACGCGATCCTAGCCGCGAGCGAGTGGCGAGCGAACGATGGAAAACTGATCTGGAAACTGTTGCAGGGCGATTTCGCCACGACGATGAATCAAGCGCCGGCGCCTGACGTGATTTTCTACGACGTGTTTTCGCCCAACACATCTCCACAACTCTGGAGAACCGCGCTCTTCCGAGAGCTTTTCGGGGTTTGCCGCAACCGCGTCACCGAGCTCTTTACTTACACGTGTTCAACGGCGAACCGGGCCGCGCTTTTCGCCGCCGGTTTCTTCGTCGCGCGAGGTCGCCGGGCGGGTGAAAAAATCGAGACGACAATCGCGATGACGCCAGCGGCATTTCATCGCGATCCGGCGAAGCGCGATTTGTTGGGCCTCGACTGGCTCCGGCGATGGGAACGGTCCGCCGCCAAATTTCCAGGCGACGTTGCGCCTAACGAGCGGTCGGCGTTCGAAAAAATCATCCGCGACCACGAACAATTTCGAAATTTGCCGAGCACTGAACGTCTGCCATCCACCACATGAATTCGCGACGACAGCAGGCTTGCTTCTGGTGCTGGCACTCGGCATAACTGGCGACCCGCCGTCACACGGATCGATGTGGCAGGCAGACAACAACCCAACAACCAACAAACGGAAGGAAAGAATATGGCTGACGAAAAATCAGGTCAGAAGCCGGATAAAGAGGGCGGCAGTGGGGCGGAAAAAGGGGACGAGACGGAAGCGGGCGGTCGCCGCAGGCATCTGCTCTACACCTGCTGGAATGATGGCGCGGGGAATTATGTCCACGCCAATTGGAGTTGGTTCACGTGCTGGCGTTGCGGCGCGTTGAACTACATGTAATCCGGCAAATTCGTTTAATGGAGGCGCAGAGGTTCACCCTCTGCGCTTCCTTTTTTTTGTCCTAATCCCATCGTCCCAAATTCGGAACGATTAATCCCGAGCGCGAGACCGCGACGAGAACTCGTTAGGTTTTGCGTTCGCCATCAAGCCGCTGTTCTCCAGCGACTTAGAACTTCTCGGCAAGCCGTGGCACGGGCTTTGCAAATAGGGTGGTTGTTAAAACAATTCAACCCTATGAAAAACGAAACATACTCAGCTGAAGGATTCGAATCGACCTACGCGTTGCTCGTCCGTTCCGAAGAAAAAGAGCGCAGCATTTTTGAAGCGGCGGTTTATTTCGCCGTCATTCTCAGCGCGCTTCTTTCGCTCTGGCAAGCCGCGACCCAGCCGATCCAGGTGCCGACCACGGTCCACACGACTTCGGTTTCGCAATCCGCGAACAGCATTCAGCGCGCTTAATTCCGCAACACGGTTTCACGACCACTGTGTTGCGATTAATCGCCACGATTTTGTTGGCTGGCGCCGCGCTTTGCCAGGCGGCGGAGAGCGCGGCCGGCCGCTGGGAAGGCGTCGCGCAAATCCCGGGGCAGGACCTGCGGCTCATCGTTGATTTGGCGGATGAGGGCGGGAAAGGATGGACCGGCTCGATCATTGTGCCGGGATTCGGAATCAAAGGCGCGGAGCTCGTCGATCAGCATGCGCGCGGCGGCGATCTTGGGTTTGTAATCAAGGGCGCGCTTGGAAACGAACGCGCGGGTCAGGCGCAATTGAAAGCCCGTGTCACCGCTGACGGGCATCTGACCGGAGATTTTGTTCAGGGCGGAAACACGGCGCCATTCGTTTTATCGAAGACCGGTCCGCCACAAGTGGAGTTGCCGCTGCGGAGCACCCCGATCGCCAAGGAAATCGAAGGAGAATGGAAAGGAGACTACGAGATGATGGGATACACGCGCCACGCCACAATGAAGTTTGCCATTCGCGGGACGGAAGGTGCGCTACTTGAATTCACGATCGTCGGCAAAAAAGTAAACAACGTTCCCGTGAATCTCGTCACGCAGGAGGGCGATTTCCTGACGGTAAAGTCGGACGAATTTGGAATCACTTTCGAAGGCCGGTTCTCCAAAGAAGCCGGAGAGATTAAGGGAACGCTGAGTCAGGGACCGATGGAGGCACCGCTGCTCTTGCGGCGCACACCATGAAAAATTTTTGGGTCGCCTTTTTTCGTGTCGCGATTCTGCTTGGCGCCGTGGCAGCCGCGCTATCGGCGCACGCGCAGTCGATGTTCCGGGAGAATCCAGCGCACTCGGGAGTTTCGAGCTCGAAAGCGCCCCGGCAATTTCATCGGGTGAAATGGAAATTCCCGACTGGTGATCGCATTGTCTCGTCGCCGGTGTGGGACAACAAGGTTTTGTACTTCGGCGGCGACGACGGAAACATCTACGCGGTCGATTCGGAGACCGGTCGGCAAATTTGGAAACGAACCAGCGGCGGACCAGCGCCGTGCACGCCGGCAGTCGCGAACGGAATAGTTTTCGCCACCAGTTACGACGGGAAATTTTACGCACTGAATGCGCAGACTGGCGCGATCAAATGGAAATTCGCCACCGAAGGGGAGCGACGATTTGAAGCAAAGGGGATTCACGGCCTTCTGCCGAAGAACCAGACGATCGCCGATCAGTTCGACGTTTATCTTTCGAGTCCGGTCGTAGCGAACGGCTCCGTCTATTTCGGCAGCGGCGATGGAAATCTTTATGCGCTCGATGCGACGACCGGCGAGCTGAAATGGAAATTCAAAACCGGCGACGTGATTCATGCTTCGCCCGCCTACGCCGACGGCGTCGTTTTCATCGGAAGCTGGGACAGCTACTTCTACGCGGTCGACGCGGCGACCGGAAAAGAGAAATGGCGATTCCACGGTGGTGAAGATCCGATGGTTCATAACCAGGTCGGGTTCCAATCCTCGGCCGCGGTTGTCGACGGCGTCGTCTACGTCGGTTGCCGTGATTCGAATTTGTACGCGCTCGATGCTGCGACGGGCAAAGAGAAGTGGAAATTCTTCAACGAGCTGAGCTGGGTGATCGTTTCGCCCGCGGTGGTGGACGGGAAGGTCGTCTTCGGGACGTCCGATTCGAGTCTGTTCCATGTCGTCGATGCCGCGACCGGAAAGAGTCTGCTCAAGCAACAGGACAAGGCTTTCATGTTTTCGTCACCGGTTGTTGCCGGCGACGTCGTGCTGATCGGCGTGACCAACGGCACGTTGCAGGCGCGCGACCTAAAAACGGCCGAGCCGCTCTGGGATTTTCAGACGGAAACGTCGAAGCAAAACAAAGGCTGGGTCCTGACAGCCGACCGGAAATTCAATGGCCCGATGCTCTACTATTCGAGCTGGCGGGAGGCGCCGACTATCGCCACTGAGCGGCAGTTCAACATCGGCGCGATTTTCTCGACGCCGCTGGTCATGAATGGCGTCGTCTATTTCGGGAGCACGGATGGAAACCTGTATGCGATCGACTAGCGACCATTCCGTTCTGAACAAAAGCCGCGGCGGGCGGCGTTTGTTTTACGAAGACCATCCTTTTCTGAATCCGTTCTCGGCTGATGCCGCATCTCATTTTCGAAGCGCCCCGCAATTCCATTCCAACTCAGCCATATGATCCTCGATGCTTTTCGCCAGGATGTGCGCGTCGGTCTTCGCGTCCTCTTTAAGGACAAAGTCTTTTTCCTTCTCTCCGTAATCGTCCTCGCCCTCGGCATTGGCGGCGCGATGACGCAGTTCGCGGTGGTCAACGCAATCGTGCTCCGGGGTTTTTCATTTCCGCATCCCGAGCAGCTGGTCAGCGTCGGCCTCATCGATCCGAAGGCGAGCGATCAGAACAACAACTTTGGCAACGGCACCATTCCCGCCGCTCAGGATTACGAAGACATCAAGGCGGCGCAGAAATCGTTTTTGATGATGGCTGGCTACCTGAACGGCTCGACCATCAACGTCACCTACAATCACAATCCGCAGCGTTACACGGGCGCCTACATCACCGAGGACCTTTTCAAGATCATCGGCGTCTCGCCCGTGCTCGGTCGCGATTTTACCGCCGACGACAACAAGCCGGGTGCACCGAAGACTGCGATCCTTGGTGACAAAATCTGGCGCCGCGATTTCAACGCTGACCCGAACATCGTCGGCCAGAACGTTACGATTAACGGCAAAGCCGCGACGATTATCGGCGTGATGCCGCCTGGCTTTGAGTTCCCGATTTCGGAGGAACTCTGGACGCCGCTCTATAATGAGTGGCCGCCCACACCGCGCGGCGAACTGTTCCTCGGCGCGAACACTCGCGCGCCTGCGGTGATGGGCCGCCTAAAACCGGGCGTCACGCTCGATCAGGCCAACGCGGAGGCGATCGCAATCGCGCGCAACATTGCAGCCGACAATCCGAAGACGAACCAGAATTTCACCTCGGCGAGTGTGCTGCCGCTGATCAACGCGTTCACCGGCGTGCAACTGCGTCAGATCGTGTGGGCGATGCTCGGTGCGGTCATCGTCGTGTTGCTGATCGCGTGCGTGAACGTGATGAACATGCAGTTTGGCCGCTCCGCGTTGCGCGCGAAAGAGCTCGCGATTCGCGGTGCACTCGGCGCCACCCGCTGGCGGCTCGTCAGGCAAATGCTCACGGAAAGTCTGGTCGTCGCGATCTTCGGTGCGATTGCCGGTACGCTGCTCGCGTTTTGGGGCACAGACCTGTTCGACAAAGTAGTAAAGGCCGCGCCGTTCCCACCGCCCTATTGGTGGAGCTTCGCGATCGACGGTCGCGTGCTGACTTTCACGTTAGCGATCACGCTCATCGCCACGATCGTCTCCGGTTTGCTCCCGGCGTTCCTCAGCTCGCGCGGCAATCCCGCCGAAGTGATGAAAGAAGGCGGCCGGGGCAACAGCAGCCGTCTGGTCAACATCATCACGCGCGTGCTCGTCGTCGGACAAATCGCTCTGACGGCGGCGCTGCTTATCGCCGCGATGTTGCAGATCAAATCGATCCGCAACCAAACGAAGCTCGACTACGGTTACGACGAGAACAGCCTCTACGCTGCGCGCCTCGCCTTGATGGAAGCGGCGTATCCGACCGAAGATTCGCGCCGCGACTTCTTCACCCGCGCGGTCCGCGCATTGCGCAACGATCCACAATTCGAAGCGGCGGCGATGACCGATCGTTTCCGCATGACCTTCGCGGCCGCCGGTCAATATGAAGTCGACGGCCAAAATTATCTGACGGATCGCGATCGGCCGCGCTGCAATTTCGAATCGGTCTCCGACGGCTACTTCACCACGCTCGGTCTCAAGCTTCGCGAGGGCCGCGATTTCACCATCGAAGACAGCGACGCGAAGCAGCCGGTCG
Source organism: Chthoniobacterales bacterium (assembly GCA_035476555.1). Classification (GTDB taxonomy): domain Bacteria; phylum Verrucomicrobiota; class Verrucomicrobiia; order Chthoniobacterales; family UBA10450; genus AV80. Next base: position 6,598 of record DATILK010000500.1, read on the forward strand.
CGTTGGTGAATGCGAGCTTCGCGCGCAAACATTGGGGCAACCAGAGCGCGATCGGACATCAGCTACGCATCTTCAATCCCGGCAAGGAACAACCGTGGCGAACCATCGTTGGCGTCGTGCCCGACACGTTGATGCAAGGGCCGTTCGATCAGCAGACCGAGGCGGCCGGCTTTTACATGCCGCTGCTCGGCGCTTCGCCGGCGACGCAGTTTGCGACAGTAGTCGTTAGGCCACGCGCAGGTATGCGCGCTGACACGCTCGGTCCGGTCCTGAGCAAAGCCGTTGCTGCGATTGACTCAAACCTGCCGACCTACTTTCCCGGAACGCCCGCGCATTTTCACAATGACATTCTCTCCGGCAACCGCGTCATCGCTACGCTTTTCAGCATCTTCGGCGTCGTTGCGTTCATCCTTTCCGGAGTCGGCCTCTACGGTGTGATGAGCTTTTCCGTCAATCAACGCACCCAGGAATTCGGCATCCGCATGGCGCTGGGCGCGGATGCGATCCGCATTTTGCGCATGGTCATGCGCCAGGGCGCGTGGCAACTCGGGATCGGTCTCGTGCTTGGGGTGGGTGGCATCGCGCTGCTTCTCGGCGTCGTCGCTGCGGCGGCGTTGAGAAACATCTTGTTCAAGGTCAATCCGCTCGATCCCACGATTTATCTTCTGGTTTCCGGTCTGCTCACGTTCGTGGCCGCCGCTTCCTGTTTCATTCCCGCTCGCCGCGCTACTCGAGTGAACCCGATGGTCGCGCTTCGCACCGAGTAAATAATTTCGCCCCGCGTCAACTCCAATCCAACTCATCCATATGATCCTCGATACCTTTAGCCAGGATGTCCGCATCGGTCTGCGGATCCTCTTCAAGGAAAAATCCTTTTGTCTTCTTGCGGTCCTCGTCCTCGCGCTCGGCATCGCCGGCGTGACCACCCAATTCACGATCGTCAACGCCTTTGTCCTGCGCGGATTTTCCTTCCCGCATCCGGAGCAACTGGTGAGCGTCGGCATCCTCGATCCCCAGGCCACGCCGCAGCAGAACAATTTTGGGCAGGGTTTTATCCCGACGGCGGCCGACTACGAAGATTTAAAGGCGGGCCAGAATTCGTTTGCGCTCGTGGCGGGCTATCTCAACGGCTCGACCATCAACGTTACCTACAAGAACAACCCGCAGCGTTACACCGGCGCTTACGTGACCGAGAATTTTTTCCGGATCGTCGGCGTGTCACCGATCATGGGCCGCGACTTCACGGCGGACGACAACAAACCCGGCGCCGAGAAAACAACGCTCCTCGGTTACGAAATCTGGAAGCGCGATTTTGGCGGAGATCCGAACATTGTCGGCCAATCGGTCCGAATTAACGGCAAGGCCGCCACCATCATCGGCGTCATGCCGCAGAACTTTAAGTTCCCGATCGCGGAAGAACTGTGGGTGCCGCTTTACAATGAGTTTCCGTTTGTTCCGCGCGAAGATCCGCGCTCGAATAATTCCGCCCCCCAGATGATCGGCCGCCTGAAAGATGAGGTGTCGCTCGACCAGGTGAACGCCGAATTCTCCGGGCTCGCGAAACGAATAGCGAAAGACAATCCCAAGACGAACGAGCACCTGACCGCAGCGAGGGTTCAGCCGTTGCTGAATTCATTCACCGGTCCACAACTGCGCGGAACGGTTTACGCCATGCTCGGCGCGGTTCTGCTCGTCCTGGTGATCGCCTGCGTGAACGTGATGAACATGCAGTTCGGCCGCGCCGCCTTGCGAGCCAAAGAGCTGGCGATCCGCGGCGCGCTCGGCGCCACTCGCTGGCGTTTGGTTCGCCAGATGTTGACGGAAAGTTTTCTGCTCGCGGCGATGGGCGGAGCCGTCGGCATTATCTTCGCCGAATGGGCCGTCCGTCTTCTGGTTCGCACCACGAACGCGCTCCCGTTTCCGCTGCCGTATTGGGTTCAATTCACCATCGACGGCAAAGTGCTGATCTTCACGCTGGCGATCGTGCTCGTCGCGACCCTTCTTTCCGGATTTGTGCCGGCGCTCTTGAGCGCGCGCGGTAACACTGCCGAAATGATGAAGGAGGGCGGTCGCGGAAACAGCAGTCGGCTCGTCAACGTGATCACGCGTGTTCTCGTTATCGGCCAGATCGCATTGACGGCCGCGTTGCTCATCATGGCGACGTTGCAGATCAAATCGATTCGGAACCAGACAACCCAGAACTACGGCTACGACGAGAATGCCGTTTACAGCGCGCGGATGGGCCTGATGGAAGGCGATTACCCGACCGACGACGCGAAGCATCAATTCTTCGTCCGCGCTTTGCGATCGCTTCGGAGCAACCCGGCTTTTGAAAGTGCGGCGATGACTGATCGCTTCCGGATGACATTCGCCGGCGGCGGCCAATACGAAGTGGATGGCCAGAATTACGTGACCGACAAGGACCGGCCGCGCGGCCAAAACGAATCGGTCTCGGACGGTTACTTCACGACTCTCGGGCTAAAGATGCTC
>DATILK010000501.1:0-5162 GCA_035476555.1 Chthoniobacterales bacterium
CTTTCCTAACGAGGAAGGATGAAGGCAGCTATGACGAAACCATGTTTGTTCGTATGAAAATGCCGAAGCTGTCTGGATTCGCCGGGGTGTCGCTTGCGCTTGTCGCGGCTGCTGCGGGCCACGACCTGCCGCGGACGCCGATCCACGGTGCGCCCCGGATTTTCGGCCGGGAGATTCCTCGGCTCATTCTCATCGAGCCGATCTACCCGAGCCACACTGCGTCCGAGAGGTATCAGTTTAAGACGCTGCTTTCCGAGATCCCGGCCAGCCAGTTCGTCCCGGTTGGCGAAGACCGGGACGGGGTCTTCTTCCAGGGCTCGCATGGGCCAGGCCAGCCCGCGTCGATAACTGCAAAGACGGTCTTCTGGCCCGGCGGTCTTTACGTGAGTAAAAAGGCACCGGATACTATTTTTTGGTACCTCGGTGTTGCTACCGGCCAATTGTGGGTGGACATGTCGCCGCGCCCTTTGCCGCCCGAGGAGAAGAAAAATTTCCTGATCGGACGACCGACGAACAAAAAGTAACACGAGCGAGATACACCTTTCTCCTACCTACGACATGCCGGCGATAGGAATAACGGGTGGGATTTCGACGGGTAAGACGACCTTTGTCGAATGCTTGCGCGAGGTGATGCCTAGCGCACGGTTCTACGACGCGGACGCCGCGGCGCGAGACCTGGCGGATCGCGACCCCGAGGTGAGGGGACTCTTTGAGAAGGAGTTTGGTTCTGAAGTTTATTCTAGGGGCGGGGACTTGAACCGGGAGGCGATCCGCACCATAGTCTTCGCCGACGCGGAAAAGAAACGCGCGCTAGAGCAAATCCTGCATCCGCGCATCCGCCGTCAATGGAGTCTCGAAGCCGAGCGCCATCGCAACTCCGATAAACTTTTTTTTGCTGATATCCCACTTCTCTATGAAACCGGCGGTGAAACCTTGTGCGATCGAGTGGTGGTCCTGGCCTGCTCGCCGGCCGTGCAGCTCGCGCGGCTCAAGCAGCGGATGGGTTCGGACGATGCGGAGGCGCGACAGATGATCGCCGCGCAAATGCCGCTGACGGAAAAAATCGCGCGAGCGGACCACGTGATTTGGAATAATGGCGGGCGCGACGAGTTGAAGAAACAGGCACGGCTGCTGGTGGATTTTTGGAATGGACGAAAACGAAACAACGCCTGAATCGCCGAAGGTGGAAGAGACGCCCGCTGAAACGACGGACGCTCCTACCGACACAATAGCGGCGCCGACGCCCGCCGCCGTAGAAGAAACGCCCGTGAATCTCCCGGCGTCGCTCGACGTGAACGAGCTCCAGGCGATGCCGCCCGAGAACCTCGAAACGCTTTGCCGGGATTTTCAATTGCGAGTCTATCCCGGCCGCTCCCGGCATCATCTCATTCTCGACCTGGTGCGCGCGGCGTTGGGACGAAAAATTCCGGTGACTACGACTGGATTCTTCGATCCGGTCGCGGACAACTTCGGCGTCTTGCGCTGGCCGCGATTGAATTTTCTCCCTGTGCCGGAAGACGTCGGCGTCCCGCGCGCTACGATCCAGCAATTCGATTTGCGTCCGGCCCAAAAAGTCCGCGGAACGCTGCGACTGCCGCGCGACCGGGAAAAGATGATCACGCTCGACGAAATCGAAGCGATCGAAGGCGTGCCGATTGCGGAATGGAAGGCGCCGACGGCGTTCGACAATCTCACGCCGCTTTTTCCGCAGGGAAGAATCATGCTGGAGAATTCGAAGACGAATTCGATCAGCGCCCGCGCGGTCGATTTGCTCACGCCGCTCGGGCGCGGCCAACGCGGTCTGATCGTCGCCGCGCCGCGGGTCGGCAAAACGATTTTGCTAAAGGAGATCGCGAAGGCGATCCGGGCGAATCATCCCGAGATCCTGTTAATCGTTTTGCTCGTGGACGAAAGGCCGGAGGAAGTGACCGATCTCCAGCGCGAAGTCGATTGCGACGTTTATAATTCGACGTTCGACGAGACCTCAAAACGGCACGTCGAGGTAGCGGAGCTGGTGCTCGAACGGGCGAAACGTCTCGTCGAACAAAACAAGGACGTCGTCGTTCTGCTCGACAGCATCACGCGGCTCGCGCGCGGTTACAATTCACTCCAGCCGGGAAAAGGCCGGACGATGTCCGGCGGCGTGGAGGCGAAAGCGCTCCTGAAGCCGAAGAAATTTTTCGGCGCGGCGCGCAACTGCGAGGAAGGCGGCAGCCTTACCATCATCGCGACCGCGCTCGTGGATACGGGCAGCAAAATGGACCAGGTGATTTTCGAGGAATTCAAGGGCACGGGAAACATGGAGCTGCATCTCGATCGCGCGCTGGTGGAGAAACGGCTGTATCCCGCGATCCATTGTTTGCTCTCGGGAACGCGGCGGGAGGATTTGCTGTATCACCCCGAAGAGTGGGAGCGCGTCCAGTTGCTCCGCAAGGCTATGGCCGCGCTGCCGCCGATCGAAGCGATGGAAAAACTGATCGACAATTTGAACGCGACGAAGACGAATGCGGAATTGCTGCTCAGTGGACTGCGATGAACGGAGCGATGATTCAAACTGACGCCCAGCTCGCGGAATTGCTTCCGAAATTGCAAAGCGTCGACCGCATCGCCGTCGATACCGAGGCGGACAGTCTTCACTGCTATTTCGAAAAACTTTGCCTCATCCAGATCAGCGTCCCCGGTCACGATTACCTGGTGGATCCGCTGACGAATCTCGGTCTCGCGCCGCTCGCCGAAGTGCTGGAGCCGAAAGAAATCGTGCTCCAAGGCGCGGACTTCGATCTGCGTTTGTTGCGCCGCAGTTTTGGATTCGTGGCGACGCGGATCTTCGACACGGTTATCGCCGCGCGCTTGCTCGGCATCCGGTCGTTCAGTCTCGCGGCGCTGGTGGAAAAATTTTTCGGCGTCACGCTCGTGAAAGGCTCGCAAAAAGCGAACTGGGCCCGCCGGCCGTTGCCCCATCACATGGCCGAATACGCGATGAACGACACGCGTTACCTGTTGCCGCTCGCGGAAAAACTTGAGGCCGGCTTGCGCGAGCACGGACGTCTCGAATGGTTCTGGCAATCCTGCACACGCGCTCTCGAGCAGGCGTCGGTGCAACGCTCGCGTGATGATGAAGAGGCGTGGCGAATTTCCGGCTCGGGCAAACTGAGCGGTCGCGCAAGCGCGATTCTGCGTGAGCTGTGGAACTGGCGCGACAAAGAAGCGCAGGCCGTCGACAAGCCCGCCTTTCATGTTTTGCAAAATCATCTCCTGATTCAGGCGGCGGAACAATTCGCCGCCGGAAACGTTCCCGATTACCGGCATTTTTCGCCGCGGCGCCGGCAAGGTTTTCGCGAAGCTGCAGAGCGCGCCTCGCAGTTGCCGGAATCCGAGTGGCCCGTGCGACCGAAACGTCGGGGAACGCGGCCGACCCGGGAAATGGAACGCGCGGCGGAGGAATTGCGCCGCCGTCGTGATGCGGTCGCAGATGCGCACGGGCTCGAACCGTCGTTGATCGCGCCGCGTGGGACACTTGACGCGGTCGTCGCGGATGAGAGGCAGACGGAGACGCTGCTCGTGCCGTGGCAGCGCGATTTGCTGAAGTTGTGAAACGGGCCGGACGCCGCCCGGGCTTCAGTTTCCTTGCTTGACGCGTGGAATCTGGAGCGTCACAACTAGGCGCTCTTAATGTCCGGCGTTCTCCATCGTGTTGGTCTGCGTCTCGCCGCCGGTTTGCTGGCGACGTTGGCCTTGCTCGTGCCCGCGAGCGGGCTGCGCGCCCAACAAGTGCAAGTTCAGGATCGCGCTCAACTGCTTCGCCCGCCGGCTACCTCTACCGATCCGTATTCCGAAGATAACGGCGTGAGTAATGGCCGCGCCGTCGAGAGCGAAAACGATGCGGACATTGGCGAGCAGGAAATCCTGAAGCGGGTCGAGCGCTACGAACCGTTCTCGATATCGGTCGCCACGCCGTTTTATTACACGTCGAACGTGGCGCTGGTTCGAAACGGCGAACAAAGCGACACCATCTTTGCGCCCGCGGCGGGGATCACTTACGCGCCGCGATTCACGAAAACTCTTTACGGTTCATTCACCCTGCAGCGGCAGGAATTTTATTACGACAAATTCAGCGCGCTCAATTTCGGCAGCTTCGATTTCCGGGCGGGGTTGTCGACGATTCTACCGATGGCGCACAACCTGATTCTGCGGGCGGAGTACGATTACAACCGGCTCACTTTCACCAATAGCTTCAACGATTTCTTCAATAACCATTCGATTTTCCTGAGCGCCGAGTTGCCGTTTCGGTTCGGGCGCGCGCAACAGGTCTCGTTAGGCGCGGATGCGAACGTGAGCCTTGACGCCAGCCCCTCCGCGCCGCAACGCGACGAATTCGATTTCTACGTCGGTTACGCGGTGAGCCTCACCCGTTCGTTGTCGCTCGGCGCGGTCGGCCGGATTTATGTGCGCGATTATCGCGCGATCGACCGCACCGACGTGAGCGAAGTTTTCGCGCTGACGGCGAACTACCGCATCAACAAATATTTTTCGGCGGGCGCGGCCACGACGCTCGCCTGGAGCCGGTCGAACAAGAGCGTGTTCGATTACGACGTGGCGAATATCGGCGGCGCGCTTTCGTTGACCTTTAAGTTCTAGCGCAATGAAAAGACATTTGTTGTTTGCAGGAGCGGCTGTGAGTTGGTTTGCCGCGAGCATCATCTCTGCGAATGGGCAGGCGGGTGTGCTGCGCGAGGCGCGTGTTACCCAAGTGGTCAAAGACGTAAAGATTCTTGGCGCCCAAACCGCGCCGCGGCCTGCGACTACGAGCGATACGATCCGCGGCGACACCGCCGTGCGGACCGGCGTGGAATCGCGCGCGGAACTGACATTTGGGGATCTCACCATCGCGCGCCTCGGCGCGAACACGATGTTCAGTTTCAACGAAAGCTCGCGCACGGTCGAGTTGGCTAACGGCGCGATCCTGCTGCGAGTGCCAAAAGGATCGGGCGGCGCGAAGATCCAGACCGCCGCGGTTACTGCCGCGATTACGGGCACGACCGTCATTGCCGAATACCATCGCAACTCTTACGCGAAATATTTGGCCCTCGAAGGCACGATGCGCGTCTATTTGAAGGGAGTCCTGGGCGAATCCGTGCTGCTGCATGCCGGCCAGATGATGA
>DATILK010000502.1:0-2391 GCA_035476555.1 Chthoniobacterales bacterium
GCCGCGGCGAAAATCGCGGGGACCTTGAAGGCGAGCAAGCAAATGCCGCCGGCGAACGAGCGGAAAATCTATTACGCCGATCTGCGTTCGCAGATCCACGTGGAGATGACGGACGGTCATCTCCATGAAAATCTTTTCGACTCCGCCTCGGCCGACATCGTCGTCGAAGGACCGAACGTGACGCTCGAACGATTCGTCGCGCTGCGGAAGGACAACAGGTTCACCGTGTCGGGCAAATATGTTTTGCCGGAGGAGTTCGCGAATTTTGCGAACCAGGCGGCGAACGTCACGGTGTCGTTAGGCGCGATCGAGCTGGGCGATTATTGGCCGGAAGATTCTCCTAATCGAATCACCGGGCCTCTCCAGTTTTCGGGCGAAGTCACGACGACGAACGGTCGGGCGAACGGCCAGCTCTCGGTTTACGGATCGCAGCTCAAGTTCCGCGGCGTCACGATTCCGGAGGTCAGCGCGCAGCTCACGATCGCCGACAACGTCGTTTACGTGAACGATTTCACCACCAAGCTAAACGAGCGGGATTTCATCGCGGGCAATGGCGTCGTCTCGCTCGATCGGCCGTGGAAATACAACGGCAAATTATCCGTCGACGTCGCGGACCTGGCGCGACTGAAACCGTTTCTCGTCGCGATGGGCAACAACAACGAGATCGCGGGCTCGCTCGCGATCGACTGGCAGGGAAGCGGCGAGGCGGCGGATTGGAAAAACTCCGGGACGCTGAAATTGAAACTGGAAAATGGACGTTACGCGAACCTGCAGAAACTCCAGGCGAACATCGACGCCGATTATTCGCCCGAGGGCCTCAATGTCCCGACGATCTTTGTCGGCAGCGACAAAATGAATTTCCAAGCCAGCCTGACGGCGAAGGACGCAACTCTCGAAATCAGCAAAATCCAGGTCGACCAGGGACAGGCGAAATATGCGACGGGCTATGTTTCGCTGCCGTTCGTTTGGAAAAATATCGGAACGGACCGGCCGCTGTTTCCGTCGGATGGGAAAGTGCTCGTGACCTTTCAATCCGAGAACCTGGATTTGAAAAGACTTTTTGCGGATCTCGGCGCGCCGCCGCTGGGAACCGGTCTTCTCACTGTGAAACTCGAAGCGAACGGCACGTTGTCGCAGGTGGCCGGCCGGCTCGACGTGCAGATGCGCGATCTCCACAGCGCCGAGTATCCCAAGCTCGAACCAGCCACATTCGATCTCGTGGCGGAGCTGCAGAACAATCAGCTCGCTTTCAACGGCCGCTTGCAGCAGACGAAAATCCAGCCGGTCCTGATCACGGGAAACATTCCCTTCGACATTCCGAAGATGATCGAGGAAAAGCGGTTCAATGAGGAGACGCCGCTGAATGCCCGAGTCCAGATGCCGCGGAGCTCCGTGAATTTTCTCCGGCAATTTGTTCCTGGCGTCACGCAGCTCGACGGAGACCTCGCGTTCGACGTGAACATCAACGGCACGATAGCGCGACCGGTCCTAAGCGGCGCCGGCGATATCACGATCAACATGGCGCGGTTCACGAACACAACCCTGCCGTCGTTGAGCGGGTTCCATTCGCGAATGACTTTTGCGGGCGACGTCCTGCATTTTGAGCGCGTCAATGGCGATCTGGCGGGTGGCCCTTTCACAGTCGCTGGCCAGGTCACTTTTCCAAAACTCACGGAGCCGAATCTCGATTTTCAGGTGAAGGCGCAGAGCGTTTTGGTGGCGCGCAACGATACGCTCACGGCGCGCGCGGACGCGGACATAAAGGTCATCGGTCCGTTGAAGGCGGCGACGGTGAGCGGCAAGGTTGCGCTCACCAACAGTTCGTTGCTCAAAAATGTCGATCTTCTTCCGATCGGATTGCCGGGACGGCCGGCGCCGCAGCCGACTGCGGACCGCCCTGATTTTTCGGTAACACAACCGCCAATCCGCGATTGGAAATTCGATATCGCGGTAACAACCAAGGATCCGTTCCAGATCCGCGGAAATCTGGCAACGGGCGGCGCGAATGTTGACCTGCACGTGACTGGAACCGGTTTGCGTCCGCAGCTTCAAGGAGTGGTGCGCCTGCAAAACGTGGACGCGACGCTGCCCTTTAGCCGGCTCGAGATTTCGTCCGGCCTTCTCTCATTCGACCCGAGCGATTCGTTTAATCCGAAGATCGATTTCCAAGGCACGTCGCTCATCCGCGATTACACGGTGCACGTTTACGTGTTTGGAACTTCTCTCTCGCCCGAGGCTGTCTTCAGCAGCGAACCGCCCTTGCCGCAGGAAGAAATTATTTCGCTGCTGGCCACGGGAACGACGCGGCAGGAATTGATCGGGAACAACAGTGTCCTCGCCGGGCGCGCCGCCATGCTCCTCATCCAGCAGCTTTATCGAAACGTTTTCAAG
>DATILK010000503.1:0-5575 GCA_035476555.1 Chthoniobacterales bacterium
AACACGATCGCGAGAAGCGTGAGCAGGTTCAGACTGAACCCAAACACCTGCATCAGGAACAGCGCGCCAATCAGCGAAATGGGAATCGCGACAATCGGCACCATGACGGAGCGGACAGAGCCAAGAAACAGGAAGATGACGAGCATCACGATGAGCAACGTATCGATCAGCGTCTTCACCACTTCGCTGATGGCGTCGTTGATGTAGGCAGTCGAATCGTAGGCGATGACCCCGGTCATTCCGGTGGGCAGCTCCTTCTGGATCTGGTCCATCTCGGTGCGGACGCGCCTGATAACGTCGATCGAGTTCGCATTTGGCAAAACCCACACGCCCATGAAGACGGCGTTCTGCTGGGAGAAACGCACTTCGGTGTTGTAGTCTTCCGCGCCGAGGACGACGTCGGCGATGTCGCCCAGCCTAACGAGTGTTCCGTTGCTCTGCTTCACGACGAGCTTCTTGAAATCGTCGGCCGTGTGGAGATCGGTATTCGCCGTCAGGTTCACCTGGAGGAGCGAGCCTTTCGTGCTCCCGACTGCGGCAAGATAATTGTTCTTCGAGAGCGAGCTGCGGACGTCCGACGGGCTGATGTTGAGCGCGGCCATCCGTTCCGGTTTCATCCAGATCCGCATCGCAAAAGTGCGGCCGCCGAGAATGTCCGCTTTCTGCACCCCGGCGATCGCAGTGAGGCGCGGTTGCACCAGTCGCACCAGATAATCGGTGACTTCGTTCGGCTGAAGAATCGTCGAGGTAAAGCTGAGATAGCAGGCCGCAAATTGTGAGTCCGCGGCATTTAGTGCGATGATCGGGATCTGCGATTCGGGCGGCAGATTGTTGCGGATCGCGTCGACGCGCGTGCTGATGTCGGCTAGCGCCTTGTTGCCGTCGTAGTTCAGCTTCAGGCGCGCGGTGATCGTGGAAACACTCTGCGAGCTGGATGATTGGATGTAATCGATTCCATCCGCCGCCGCGATGGCGCGTTCGAGCGGCGTCGTGATGAACCCCTGGACCAGCTCTGCGTCTGCGCCCACATAAATGGTCGTAACCGTGATCGAAGCAATGTCGCTGCGCGGATATTGCCTAACGACCAAACCGCCCAGGCCTTGCAGATTTGGAAAAAGGATCGGCAATAACGCCTTCGATCCCGCGATCAGAATGACGAAGCTCACGACCAGCGCCAGGACCGGCCGGCGGATGAAAAGGTCAGTAAACGATTTCATCGGCGTCGCCTCAGGTATCCGACGGCTTTGGATTCAACTGCGGTTTCGGCGCGAGATCGTTGTTGATCACGACTCCCATTCCGTTGCGCAATTTGAACACCCCGGTGCTCACGATCTGCTGGCCGGGTTCAAGCCCTTTCGTGATCGAAACAAAATCGCCGCGCGCTTCGCCCACGCGCACGAATTGCTGCCGTAGGATTTGCGTTTCCTTGCCCGTTTTCTCGTCCTTCTTTTTCTCGATCACGAAAACCGAGTCGCCGTAAGGCGCGTACGAGACTGCCGTTCCAGGCACGACCAGCGTCTGCTGCTTGTCCAGCAGGAGAACATCGATCTTCGCGAACATGCCCGGCCGCAGCGCGTGGTCTTTGTTCTCGATCGTTGCCTGCAACGTCACGTTGCGCGTTACCGGATCGACGGAGGAATTGAGCGCAGTCAATTTTCCACTGAACTCGCGGCCGGCCACGACATCCGTGTGAACGCGCACTTCAAGGCCCGCCGATAGTCTCGGCAAATCCTGCTGCGGCAGCGCGAAGTCGACGTAGAGCGGATCGAGCGCCTGGAGCGACACGACCTGCTGGCCGGCGGTGATCATCTGGCCGACGTTGACCTGTCGAATGCCTAACTGACCGTCGAATGGAGCGAGCACCTGCTTCTTGCGCATGGTCGCGTTGATGTTGTCCACCGTGCCCTGCTTTTGACCAAAAAGAGATTCGGCCGCATCGAGCTCCTGCTTTGAGACGACTTTTCCACGGGCGAGGTCACGGGTCCGCTCGAGGTTCGCGCGCGCCAGTTCCCGATCGGACTGGGCATTCTTTAAAAGGCCTTCCTCTGCTGACGTATCGAGCTTCACAAGAAGCTCGCCCTTTTTCGCGATTCCGCCGTTTTCGAATTTGATTTCCGCCACCGTCCCGGCCAACTCCGCGGACACGGTCGCCCCTTGCACCGCTGAGATTGTCCCGATCGACGAGAAAATCGGCGGCCAGTCTTCCTGTTTCACCTCCACGCTCGAAACAGTCGTCGGCGGGATCACCATTGGCATCGCCATCATCTTGCGGATCTGCATGAACTTGATCAGCGCGAGGAGCACGAAAATCAGGAGCACTCCCAGAACGCCGAAAAGCACCGGGCGTCCCCGGAACATTTTGGCGAAGCGACTTTGGTCTCTTTCTTTCACACGTCTGGCCACGTCATGCATAAGCTGGTTCGCTTTCCGTTTTGAACAACAAGCGCCAGAGCCGGCGCGTCACTTCGAGTTGCCGCGTGCGTCGTTCCGCCGAGGTCATTTCCTGCGGCTGAAGCACATCGAGCATCAACATGCCGCGAGCGACGGCGAAGATTAGTTCCGCGAGCTCGTGCGGCTCGAGTCCGTGCGTCGCGCCGCTCTGCGCTTCCGGCGAACGTGAAATCAGATCGGTCACGCCTCCCATTGCCGTGTCCAAGACATCGCGGACCAAGTCGGCGATTTGCGGGTTGCGCGACGCCTCCGCGTAGAGATCGACTACGAACGCGGAAAGAACCTTCGGCGAATTCTCGCAACAATGGGCGGTGAAAAGAATCTCCAGCGATTCGAACAAAGTCGGGGCCTGTTTGGCGCGATCGAGTAATTCCTGAATCTCGCTCTTGTGCCGGTCCGCCATGGCGGAGATCACCGCCTCTTTGTTGGCGAAATAGCGATAAATCAGACCCACGCTGATCCCGGCCTCGGCGCTGATATCGTGCATGCTGGTCTGGTGAAATCCGCGTTTGGCGAAGCAAACGATGGCCGCTTCGAGGATTTGAGAGCGGCGATCAAGCGACGGGTCGGACGGGACTTGTGACATGGTCGAGAACGATGAATGAACGTTCATTCATTGTCAAATGCGTCGAGCCGCGAACCCTTTCCGCGCACCAACCCCCGCTTTCGTCATAGCTTGACGCCACCCGGTGCGAGTGGCCTGCTCAAGGCATGGAGTTGTCGCTCCCGAAAGAAATCGTCGCCAACTTTCCGCCGAGCGGGCGTTATCTCATTGGCGTCTCCGGCGGGCGCGATTCGGTCGCGCTGTTACATGGCCTAACGAATCTTGGTTACCGGCGGCTGATTGTGTGTCATCTCGACCATCAGTTGCGCGCGCGATCGAGCGCCGGCGATGCAAAGTTCGTCCAGACCCTCGCGACAAAGTTGAAACTGCAATGCGAAGTTGGCCGCACCGACGTTGGCGCGCTCGCCCGACGTTCCAAACAATCTATCGAGACGGCTGGACGCAACGCCCGGTATGAATTCTTCGCGCGGATCGCGCGTCGCCGACGTTGCCGGATAATTTTTCTCGGTCATCATGCCGACGATTTGGTCGAGACGTTTCTGCTCAATCTCTTTCGCGGCGCGGGGCCGTCCGGATTGGGCGCCATCAGGCAAATTGCCACGCGTCGACGCGATGGCGTGGAGCTGACGATCGTTCGCCCCCTTCTCGGAACGACACGAGAAGAAATCGACGCTTATCTCGACGAACGTCACCTGAAATTTCGCGACGACCCGACGAATGCTACCTTGGATGCGTTCCGCAACCGGGTCCGCCACCGAATCATCCCTTATATTGAAAAGCAGCTTGGCCGGAAGGTAAGTGGCGCGCTCCGGCGAGCCGCGATCATCGCGGCGGACGAAGCCGAATGGGCGGAGTCGCAGGTCGAGTCGCTCGCAATTGAAAATCCCGAGCTCGGCGTGAAAGAACTGCGCGAACAACCGCGCGCGTTGCAGCGGCGCACCATTCACCGCTGGTTGCAATCTCGCGACATCGAGGATCTGAATTTCGAAACCATCGAGCGGGTGCGCGCCCTCCTCGATCCGGATGCGCGCGAGGCCAAGACGAATTTGCCGCGTGACCGACATGCTCGCCGGCGCGCCGGAAAACTTTTTATCGAGTAGCAGGCAGTCGGTGTGTTGGAGTAATGGAGTAATGGAGTAATGAGTGAGGCTTGAGAAGATGACATCACTGCATTACTCCACCACTCCATTACTCCAATGACTGCGCCTGTTCGCGTTCGCTTCGCTCCGTCGCCCACGGGCTATCTCCATATCGGAGGCGCGCGGACAGCGCTGTTCAACTGGCTCCACGCGAAACACACCGGCGGAACTTTTGTGCTGCGCGTCGAAGACACCGATCGCGCGCGGAACACGGATGTGGCCGCGCAGGCGATCTACGATGGATTGCGCTGGCTCGAATTGGGCTGGGATGAAGGTCCGCAGGTCGGTGGGAATTTTGGTCCGTATTTCCAAAGCCAGCGCGAGGAAATTTACCAAGCTTACCTGGAGAAACTGCGCGTCGCCGGTTGCGTTTACGACGACGAAGGCGCGGTCCGTTTTCGCTTCGCGCGCGAGAAAGTCGTCGTCGACGACACGATCTGCGGTCACGTCGAGTTCGATCTTTCCGACGCGGAAACCAATCCCGACATGACGATCCGTCGCGCCGACGGCTCGTGGATTTTCCACTTCGTCAACGTGGTCGACGACATCGAGATGAGAATCTCCGACGTGATCCGCGGAGAGGATCATTTATCGAACACGCCGAAACACATTCAGCTTTACCGCGCCCTGGGCGCAACGCCGCCGCGCTTCGCCCACATTCCGCTCATCCTCAATCTCGACGGTTCGAAGATGAGCAAGCGCGACCAGGGCGCCAGTCTCATCACTTATATAGAGAACGGTTATTTGCCCGAGGCCGTCCGCAATTTTCTCTGCCTGCTCGGTTGGTCGCCGAAGGACGATCGCGAAAAACTCGACCTGGCGGAAGTCGTCCAGCTTTTTGATCTCGCGAAAGTCCATCGCAAGCACGCGGCCTTCGATCTGGAGAAATGCACCTGGCTCAATGGCGAATACCTCCGCGAATTGAGCGACGAGCGGTTTCGGGAAATGGGGCGGCAGGCGCTCGAACGCGCCGGATTCGATCTCTCACAATTCCCAGCTGATTACGTGAGCGCCGCGCTCGACACCTGCAAAGGGAAGTTCCGGATCTTTAGCGAATTGCCGGCTTACGGCGGCTTCTATTTTCGAGACGACTTCGAATACAATCCCGAAAGCGTCGCGAAACATTTCGTTGCGGAAAACAAGTCGCGCCTCGAAGCAGTTCGCGCTGCGCTCGCCGGGCTCGAGAATTTCGACGCCGCGAATCTGGAAGCGACGCTCAAATCGACCGCGGCAAATCTCGGCCTGAAGGTTGGCGCGCTGGTTCATCCGACTCGTCTCGCCGTCACCGGCAGCAACGCCGGCCCCAGCCTCTATCATCTGCTCGAGATCCTCGGGAAAGAAAAAGTCCTCGCTCGGCTCGATCGCGCGTTGAAGCAGATGCCCGGGTAGCGCACGCGTCTCGCGTGTGGGCGATGGCGTC
>DATILK010000504.1:0-2133 GCA_035476555.1 Chthoniobacterales bacterium
CGCTCGCTCTCGATCGTTTTCTCCACCGTCCGCCGGCTCTCCGTAATATCGCGCATGATGATGGCATAGCCGACCTGCTCGCTGTAGCCGCGATCGTCCGCCGCGGCATTTTCATTTCGGTCAAACCGCGACTCAATCATCAGAGGGACGATGTAAAAATTAATGAAGCGATTGCTCGGATAAAAAATTTCGAGGTCCCGCGTGACCGGACCACCGCTGTGGGTGAGCGCATTCCAATCAAGTCCTCGCACTCGTTCCTCGAGCAGTTTGCCTATGGAATTCTCGCCATCGAGACCGAAAAGCTCGCAGGCGGCATCATTCAAATAAGTAATGCGGCCGGATGAATCGGTAACAATGATTCCTTCCTGGATGGCGTTGAAAACCGTCTCGAGAAATCCCTTTTCCTGGGCCAGGCGCAGCAAATAATTCTGGACCTCCTCCGGCCCGATTTTGCCGAGACGCCCGATCAGTTTTTCGAGAAAGCCAGCTTTCATGTAGTGCTTGTCATCCCGAGCGTAGCGAGGGATCTCTCAATGGTCCGAGAGATTCCTCGCATTCGCTCGGAATGACAACCGTGGAAGCGGCGGAGACGGCGCTCAGCGCCCCGCGCCATCGTGCGCGGGCTCGGGCACCTGGCCGGTCTCGGCTTCGGCGCGCTCTTTCAACGCGGCTTTGCGCGACAGCTTGACTCGTCCTTTGTCATCGATGCCGATGCATTTTACCCAAATGATGTCGCCGACCTTCGCCACGTCTTCCGTTCGCTTTACCCGGAAATCGGCCAGCTCGGAAATGTGCACCAGCCCATCTTTGCCAGGGAAATCTTCGACGAATGCCCCAAACTCCTTGGTCGAAACTACGCGGCCTTGATAAGTGGCGCCGATCTCAATCTCGCGCGTCATTCCGCCAATAATTTCCTTGGCCCGCGCCATCGATTCGCCGCTGGTCGCATAGATGTGAACCGAGCCGTCGTCCTCGATGTTAATTTCAGCGCCGGTCTCCGCCACGATGCCCTTGATCGTTTTGCCGCCGGGCCCGATGAGTGCGCCGATTTTCTCGGGATTAATTTTGATCGTCTCGATCCGAGGCGCGTATTTCGAAAGTTCGGCACGCGGTGTGTCGATTGCGCCACGCATGATCTCGAGAATTTTGCTGCGCGCTTCCTTCGCGCGTTGGATCGCTTCGCTGAGAATTTTCAAGCTGATCCCAGGCAATTTCAGGTCGAGCTGGTAACCGGTCACGCCTTTGGCCGTTCCGCAAAGTTTGAAATCCATATCACCGAAATGATCCTCGGAGCCGATGATATCGGTTAGAAGCTCATAACGTTTCAGTTGATCGTTGTCGTATTCGGTCACGAGACCGACGGAAATTCCCGCGACCACATCTTTCACCGGTACGCCTGCGTCCATCAGGGCAAGCATTCCGCCGCACACGCTCGCCATCGAAGTCGAGCCGTTCGATTCCATTACTTCGCTAGAAATACGGATGGCGTAACGAAAGTCATTTTCACTGGGGACCACCGGCTCGAGCGAACGTTCCGCCAAGGCGCCGTGGCCGATCTCGCGGCGGCTCGCGCCGCCAAATCTCCCGGTTTCGCCGACTGAGAACGGCGGGAAATTATAATGCAGCAAAAACCGTTTCGATTGTTCGCCGCCGCCGTAGGCATCGATCATTTGCGCTTCCTCGATCGGGGCGAGAGTGGCGAGCGCGAGAGCTTGCGTTTCTCCGCGCTGAAAAATGGCTGAGCCATGCGCGCGTGGCAGCACGCCAACCTCACTGCTGATTTGACGCAGATCCTGATAGCCGCGGCCATCCATTCGCTTCTGTTTTTCCAGGACACTGACACGGAAGGCTTTTTTCTGGACGTAATCGAAGGCCTGCGAAATGGCGAAATCGTCCGCTTCGGGATATTTCTGGAGCATCGCTGCCTTCACTTCCTCGCGCAACGCGTGCACCGCCTTGGAGCGTGCAACTTTACCCTGAGTATAGAGTGCGCCCTCAATGCGGTCGCCGGCGACCTGATACGCGATTTCAAGCAATTCCGGTTTGACGTTCAGCAGTGGCATCTCCCGTTTCGGTTTGCCAACCTGTGCCGCCAGCTCCTTTTGTGCGCGAATCATCTCGCGCGCGTGTCCG
>DATILK010000505.1:0-2663 GCA_035476555.1 Chthoniobacterales bacterium
CCCCGGAATATTCTTCCGGCTCACTCCGGCGGGAGTCTTCACCGTTCTCTACACATTTACGGGCGGCACAGATGGAAGTCTTCCGAACGCGCTGGTCCAGGGGAAGGACGGCAATTTTTATGGCAGCACTTTTTGCGGCCCGGAATCGCCGGCGAACCTTTTCAACGGGAACGGCACAATCTTCAAGGTGACGGCGGCCGGTGCATTGACGACGCTCTACTCGTTCACCAACGGACCTGATGGCGCGAATCCCGGGAACGTCGTCGAGGGAGCGGACGGCAACTTGTATGGAATCGCCGACGCCGGAACGACGCGCACCGTTTTCAAACTCACCAAGGCTGGACAGCGGACGACGGTTTACAATCTTCAGGCAACCAACGGCACGGTCTCGTCCGGATTACTCGCGAGTACGGACGGCAATGTTTACGGCACGACAAAAGACGGAGGCATTCCGAAAGCTGGGAACATTTTCAAAATCGATCCCGCCGGACAAGTGACGACATGGGCGTTCGATGGCGCGGGCACGGGCGGGCAGCCCGGCCGGGCGTTCGAAGGCGCCGAACATAGTCTTTATGGCGTAACCGCACTCGGCGGCGCATCCAACGATGGCACTGTTTATCGCCTGAACATGGCGCCGCCGCGCAACTTGCTGAATATCTCAACACGTTTGCAGGTCCTCACCGGCGACAAAGTGCTCATCGGCGGATTCATCATCACCGGTACTGATCCCAAGAAAGTAATCGTGCGCGGGATCGGACCGTCGCTCAACGGCGTGGGAGTCGCGCTTCCGGATCCAGTTCTCGAATTGCATCAGGGAAATTCCACCATCGCAACCAACGATGATTGGAAAGAGCACCAGGCAGAAGTGGAAGCGACGACGATTCCGCCGACGAACGATTTAGAATCAGCGATCGTCGCCACGCTCGCGCCCGGCGCTTACACCGCGGTGCTGTCGGGCAAGAACAACGGAAGCGGCGTCGGCGTTGTCGAAGTCTACGATCTTGATCAGACCGCGAACTCGAAGTTAGCGAACATCAGCACGCGCGGGTTCGTCGATCTCGGCAGCAACGTCATGATCGGCGGATTGATTGTGAGCGGCGGCGCCGGCGGCGGAAACGCCCGAGTCATCGTCCGCGCGCTCGGTCCGTCCCTTGCGACTCTCGGCGTTCCGGGCGCGCTTTCCGATCCGAATCTCGAACTGCACGACGCCAGCGGCACAACGATCGCCTCCAACGACAACTGGAAAATGCGGCCCGACGGCAGCAGCCAACAGAGCGAGATCGAGGCGACGGCCGTCATGCCCGGAAACGATTTGGAATCCGCGCTCGTCCAAACTCTGGCGCCCGGCAGCTACACCGTGATCGTGCGCGGCACGAACAACACGAACGGCGTCGCCGTCGTCGAAGCGTACACGCTCGAGTAATCGCAGCCTCGTCGCGACAAACTGATTTACGCCAGCCCTCTCCGGCAATATTCTGCGCCACGGTTTTGCGCCCGTAGCTCAGCCGGATAGAGCATCGGATTTCTAATCCGACGGTCGGGTGTTCGAGTCACCCCGGGCGCGCGCCTTCTACTTTTTAGCAAAGCGCTGCTCGTGATCGAGCAGCCATTTTTTTCGCCACAAACCGCCGCCGTAGCCGCAGAGCGAACCGTCGGCGCGGATGACGCGATGGCAGGGAATGATGATGCACATCATGTTGTCGCCGTTTGCACGGCCGACCGCGCGGCGCATCTCGGCGTCGCCCAGTTTTTGCGCCATCCACGAATAGGAACGCGTTTCGCCGAGCGGAATCGTGCGCAGCAAATCCCACGTCCGCATTTGGAAGGGCGACCCAACCGGCGCGAGCGGGATGTTGAACTCGAGATTTTTTCCCGAGAAATAATCGGCGAGCTGCTTTCGAATCGCTACGAGATGCCGATGTTCGCCGGGAACGATGTTCGTATTCAGACGGCTCCGCAGGATCGACATCTCGCGTTCCATCGCGCGGCGATCGACGAACTCGAGCAAGCGCAGGCCTTCGTCGTCGGTAATGGCGAGCATCGCACCGAGCGGCGTCTCGATCCGTTCCGCGAATAAACCTCCCTGTTCTTTCGCTGCGGTCGGCGAATCGCCGAAGATGCGCGCGAACGCATCGCGAAAACCGCTCGCCGATCCAAACCCGCTCTCGGTTTGAATCTCATCGACGCGGCCGCCTTTCCGAACTTCGCGCAACGCCAGACCCATTCGTCGGGCGCGATGATACGCCTGAAACGTCATGCCGTAATGCCGCTTGAATTGCCGGCGCGCCGTGGACGGATCGATGGAAAGAGCGGAGAGCTCCTTGTCCGTCAATCGCCCGCCCGGCGCGCGCTCCACTTCGGCGCGCAATCGCTCGATCAACTCTGGTGGGCGCTTCTCCGGATCCATCGGATGACAACGCAAGCACGGCCGGTAACCGCCATGCAGCGCTTCGCTTGGCGTCGCGAAGAAATCGACATTCTCGCGCGCCGGTTTTTTCGCTGAACAAGTCGGCCGGCAAAAAATTCCCGTCGTGCGCACTCCGATAAAAAATATGCCTTCGAAACTCGCGTCGCGATTCACCAGCGCGCGATACATCGTTACCGGTGGAGGAAGGAGTTCCGGTGTTTTCATGTTCAAAAGTTAAGTGGTCGCACGTGTTGGC
>DATILK010000506.1:0-9208 GCA_035476555.1 Chthoniobacterales bacterium
TCATTCGCGTTTCGGAAACGTTGCAACACCGGATCGTGCCGTGTCGGTTCGAGAAGTTTCACGATCGGGCGAAAGATTTTGTTCAGGACAGGATTGGTATGCCGGACGTAGAGATCGAGCGGATAAAGGTCGCAACCAAGATGTAGTTTCGGCTGATAATTCAGCGGGCTGCTCCGATAACGCTTCAGGCCCGCGGCGATCGACCAGCTCAGGATGTCGCGCAGGGTGTGAAAATAGAGATGAAGATCGAGCGCCACGCGATAATCGAGGCCGAGATAGTCGTCGTAGATCGTGCCGTCATGCACGAGCGCGATGCTGAAGGCAATCGCCTTTCCGTTTTGCCGCCAGATAAAAAAACGGACGCGATCCGGCATTCGTTGGCCGAGCTCGCAAAGATATTCCTTGGTGAGCCGCTCGAACTTCATCGGAGAGCGTTCGTGGACCTGGAGGTAAAAGGGATAAACTTCGTCGACGTAAGGTGTGAGATCGGTGACGACCTCAACGCTGATTGGATCCGCGCTGGCGATCCTGCGAAATTTTCGCCGCAAATCTTTCCGCGTGGAAGCGCCGAGCGTTGAGACATAATGATCGAAATCGCGATAGGCGAGCGCGAGCTCAGTCATCGGCATGCTCGGGACGCGAGTGTATTCGTTGGCCGGGAATTTCCACAGAACGTCGCGATACGTCGCGGGAAAATCTTTGAAGACGACCAGGGACGCTTTCGATTGGCGTCCGTAAATTTCCAAGACCTGATAGAGAGCGTTTGCGACCCATTCTTCGTCCCCCGGCGCGCAGACGGAGAGATGGCCTTCACCGGCCGCGTTCCCAACCATTAGAATCCGCATCGTCAGGAAGCGCGGAAAACGCTGCCGAATTTTATCCACCGCTTGGCGCAACGCAGGAATTCCTTCCACGAGATTTTGCTGCACGAAAAAAACCGGTTGAATGCCGCGCACCACGCCGGCGCGATCTTCGAGCACAAGATAGTGATGCTCGAAATTATTCCCGAGCGTGTCCGCTACGATCTCGTAGAAACGGTGGTCCTTCGATTTGCCTGCGAAGGCGCGTGTCCACGCATCGTAGGTTCCCAAGTCCTCCCGCGCCGCGACATGTGCGGTTCCATTCGCGAAAGGAATTGTTTTGGACATCGGCATCGCGGCAAAAACGAACCGGCTGGCTATGCGGTTTCGTTCGCCTTCTCGATTCGGAGCACTCCGCTTCGAATGTGGAGATCGCGTTGCGGATTCGGAATCTCGATTCCAGCTTCGCGCAGTTTTTCTTCGATCGCGAAATTGAGATCGCTCCTGAAGCGGCTGGGGCGATGGCTCATCTCGCTGCTCCACACGACCAGCTCGAAATTGATCGAGCTTGCGCCGAACTCTTTCAGAAAAACGCTCGGCGCGGGATTGTCGAGGACGTGCGGATTACTTCGCCCGGCGGCGACGAGCGCGTCGCTCACTTTTTTGACGTCGCTGCCATAGGCGACGCCGACGGGAATCCGAAAGCGCACCCGCGGATCGCCGTAGGTCCAGTTCGTTACCGGCGAATCGATGAACTTCGTGTTCGGCACGATCATCGCGATATTGTCGTTGGTTACAATCACCGTGCTGCGGGCGTGGATTTGTTGCACCTGTCCGACCACGCCGGCCACCTCTACGCGATCGCCGATCGTGATCGGCCGCTCGGCGAGAATCACGAGTCCGCTGATGAAATTACTGGCGATGTTCTGGAGCCCGAATCCCACGCCCACGCCGACCGCTCCCGCGAAAACCGTCAGGGCGGCGAGGTGGATCCCGGTGTTTTCCAGGACGATGAAAATCCCGATGACGAGAACGAATTTGCTGACGATCTGCGCGATGGCGTATTGAAGGGAACGGTCCAGCCCGCTCCTAACGAGGAACCGATTAAAGAGGACACGTTTCGTGCGCGAGGAAAACCAGAAGACCGCGATTAGAAGCACGATGAGCAAGAAGATTTGAACGAGGCTCAGCGAAAATCCGGGAATCGGAGTGGTCCAGAGAAGGGGAATGCCGGCGGCGTTGATCGCGCTGACCGTGAAGAAGACAATCGTCGAAACGCTCAGGATCGTGGTTACGATCGCAGTGAAATTCGTGTCCAGTCTGAAGCGGGCGAGGAAGCGCCGGACGACGTCGCTTTGCAGGGCGGCGCCAAGGAGCAATCCGGCGGCGAAAAGCGCGGCGAACGCCATCAATCCGAGGAAGGAAACGTAATGTCCTCCGATGTAGAAAAGCGGCCGCTCGAATAGGGCGAAGTTCACCGGTTCAGTCTGGGCGTTTGCGCCCTCTGCGCAACTCGGAACCAAAAACAAAAAGGCACGGCTCGCGGCCGTGCCTTTCGAAATTGATGCCAGTTGCGGCTACTGCTTGGACTGCTTCTCTTCGATGTATTTAATGACGTCACCGACGGTCTGCAGTGTCTCTGCATCTTCGTCCGGGACTTCGACAGAAAATTCCTCTTCGAAAGCCATCACCAGCTCGACGATGTCGAGCGAATCGGCGCCCAGGTCTTCGATGAACGACGCGGTCGGAGTGACCTGCTCCGGGTTAACGCCGAGCTGCTCGACGATGATCTCTTTCACCTTCTCTTCGATTGGTTTGTCCGACATAAACTTTCTCCTGTTGGCGTTATTTGAGGGGACGGATTCTTAACATTCCCGGCAAGCATCGCAACTAAATGAATTAGCGCCCTTGTCAATCAATTTCAGGGCAACAAATCGCAGACGCAGTTTACTTCCCTCGGGCTTGGCGTAAGGAGAATCAATGCCGTCACCGACGCCAACCGAGGACCTGCTCGACCTGCGGATGCTGCCTGCCTGGGCCAATGAGCCCGCGCGTCCCAACGACTACGCCGATTTCGAAGGCGAAGACGCCGAGCAGCCGGGGCGCCGTCACGATCGGCCGCGGAATCGCGACCGTGACCGCGAACGACGCGGTCCACGCAAGCCCGATGGCCGCAAAGACCGTCCGAATCAGGACCGCCGGTCGCCGCGGCCGCACGATGCGCGACGCGATCACGGCCAGCCGCGCGAGCGCCGCCCGGAGATCCCAGTGGAGCCGCTCGCGGTCACGGTTCGTTTTCTTCCGCATCAAAAGGCCTTCGAGAATGTCATCGCGCAGATCAAATCCGCGCCGATTGCGTATTCCGTTTTTGCGCTGGCCCGATTGTTTCTGGAGAAACCGGAACGCTACGATGTTCGCCTCACCATGCCGGAGGGCGCGCAGCCTGCCACGCCGGAGCCTCGCGGAGGTGGACTTTTTCAGCTCGGCGAAAATGGACCGGTCGCTGCCGATCAGCGCATCCTGGAAAACTCGGCCTTTGCCAGTTCGCGCGACGATTTCTACACCGTCGAAGTCACGCAGACGGATCCGTTGAAAGGTAATTTCTCGAATGTCGCTCGCTGCCGGTTAAGCGGGACTTTGCTTGGGCCGACGAACCACCACGCTTATCAGCCGCAGTTGCGCAATCTTTACGAAACGCGTTTCAGCCGGCGCATGAGTTTTGCCGATTACCAGCGCCAGATCGATATCGTGAGCGATCCCGCCGTGGTCGAACAGTGGAAAGAACAGGCGCGCAGCGTCACGACCTATCACGTCAAGAATGCCGAGCCTCCCGTTTCATTTTCGAATGCCGCGGACGCGGAACGGCATTTCCGCCAGAATTATCTGCCGGGATTGCTCCGCGAGGTGAACGAATTGACCATCGGCGGCGTGCTCAGCCGGCGTTTGCCCGATCGACGTCTCGGCCGCGCCATCGAAAACGCCTGGGCCCAGGAAACGCGGTCGCCCTCGAAGATGATGCAGGAACTCGCGGCCGGTTTGCGTGCGGCCGGCTTGAATATTTTCCGGCATCGGCGCGGGATGCTTTTTGTTTCGCCGGTCCGCGGGAAAATTTTCGGGCACGAGCGCGCGGGAGTTTCCGCTTCTATAAATTCAATCCTCGAAAAAGTCGCGGCGACGCCGGGCATCAATCGCAAGCTGCTCGCCGAACAACTCGCCACCCCGGATGCCGATGCCGCCACAGCCGAGCGCGCGAAAATGACTCTCGCGACCGATCTGCATTGGCTGATCCACGAAGGTTACGTCATTGAATTCAACGACGCCTCGCTAGATTTGCCGCGAGCCAAAGCGCCCCCGCCGGCGGCGGAAGAAAAAGCGAAGGAGGCAGTTCAAGCCGAAGAAGCAGCGCTGCCTGTCGAACAAAGCGAAACGGAGTCGAAGGGAGCGGTAGAAAACTCGAACCTCGAGCCGATCGCAGCCGAAAACGCGACGGACTAAGCCGAAATCAGTCCGGCCTTCTTCAGAGTCGCGTAAGCGCCGTTCTTATTCAGCGTCTTCATGCCGCGCGCTGTCACGCGGATCCGGACGAACTTTTTCAGTTCGGGCACCCAGACGCGGCGCTCATGCAGGTTCGGGCTGAACGTGCGCGGTACGTTCTTGGTGACGTGACGGCCCACGCCGCCTTTTTTCTTCGCCATCCCGCGCCGATGAATCACACTTCCGCGCGTGACTTTTGATCCTGTAATGCTGCAAACTCTTGCCATAACTGTCCTCGAAAGGTGCGTAAGCTGGCGTCGGTGCCCCAGCCGGTCAAGCGATTCTTCAACTCGCGATTAATGCCGGAGTTGACTCGCTAAGGCCTTCGGAGTTGAACGTTCGCAGCGCACGAGGGTCAAACAAACTTCACGTCATCTTTTTTTAAATGAGCCGGACCAATAACAAATTGCAGATCGGAATTATCGGCGCCGGTGCCATCGTGCGCGACCGGCATTTGCCGGGCCTGAAAAAACATTCGGAAGTGGAAATCGTGGCCGTCTCGAATTCCACCTACGAGAGCGCGGAAAAATTCTGCCAGGAAAATGCGCCCCACGCCACGCCGATGGCCAACTGGGCCGATCTCCTCGCGGTTCCCGATGTCGATATCGTCTGGATCGGGACGCCGCCTTATATGCATTCGGCCGTGACCGTTTCCGCGCTCGAAGCCGGCAAACACGTTTTCTGTCAAGCCCGCATGGCGAACGATCTCGCGGAAGCGAAGGAAATGCTGGCCGCTTCAAAACGATTTCCCGAGCTGGTCACGATGCTTTGTCCGCCGCCCTTCGGGCTCCGCGGCGACCTGCTCGTGAAAAAATTGCTCGCGGAAAATTATCTGGGACGCGCCCACCACATCCGGCTGCAATGTTTCACCGGCGCCTATTTGAATGCCGACGCGCCGGCGCATTGGCGGCAGCGGATCGAGATCAGCGGGCTCAACATTCTCGCCCTCGGCATTTATGTGGAAGTGCTCCAGCGCTGGTTCGGCGATATCACCGGCGTTTTCGCGCGCGGCAAAATTCTCCATGCCATTCGCCAGGGATACGAGGTCATCATTCCTGATTTGCTGACCGTGCTTTGCCGTTTCGAAAACGGCGCGGAAGGCGTCCTCGAATTCAGCGGGATCGACGCGCTCGCTTCCGGCGACCGACTCGAAGTTTACGGCGACAGCGGGACGATGACTTACGATTTTGGGTCCGATATCATCAACGCCGGCCGCGCCGGCGATCGCGCGCTGCACGAGATGGAGATCACGCCGGAGCTGGAGGGCGGCTGGCACGTCGAAGACGATTTTATCGCGGCGGTGAAATCGAAAGGTCGCATCAAGCCGCAACCCGATTTCGAAGTGGGCGTCGGCTACATGCGTGTCGTCCAGGCCGTGGCCGATTCCCGCTCTCGCAACGAGTGGGTCGACATCAAGACCTAATCGCGCGAACAACGGAGCCGCAGCAGGTTGACCGCGCCGAGATAAATCTCGCGGCGGCCGAGCTCTCATTGTTGCTTTCGGTGTCGCAAATGAATTTCCTTGATGGCCGTTGTGCGATGAGTCATCGGCACGTCATTACGCTGATAAGTCAGTTCGAGGTTCCCGCCGCAAAAAAGATGGTCCGGCTTGATCGATGACGACCGCCCGAATGTGCAACCCATGATCCGGACGCGACCGTTTGGCCGTCCCGGTTGCCGGCAAGTCAGGTCGGCCTCACGGGCTTTCACAATTTTCAAAACGTATTCGCTGTTCTTGGTCACGACCTTGAGAAGGTCACCCGGCTCGAGGAGAGACAAGTCGAGTTCGTCTCCCACCTTGCCCTTTTTCGATTTAACGAAGCGAATCCAATCCTCCATGCCGTGCCCACTTTGCCTGAAAGCTCCCGATCCAGAAAGGCTGATGGAAACTGGCGAGTGACGCCGGGCGCGCTTGGCCCCACATTGGGATGTGCATCAGCGGGCCCAGACTTCGGTTGATTGGAACAAGGTGCGGGAAGATTTCCCAATCCTCGATCAGAATGTGCACGGGCATCCGCTGGTTTATTTCGATAACGCGGCGACAACCCAGAAGCCGCGCGCGGTCGTCGAAGCCTTGCGGCATTACTACGAACACGACAACGCCAATGTGCATCGCGGGCTGCACGAATTGAGTTCGCGCGCGACGGAAGCCTACGAAGGAGCGCGCGCGAGAGTGGCGCAATACCTCTGCGCGGCGAGCGCGGATGAGATCGTTTTCACGCGCGGCACGACGGAGAGTATCAATCTCGTCGCGCAGGCATGGGGCGGAAGGTTCTTGCGAACGGGCGATGTCGTTCTGCTCACCGGGATGGAGCACCACAGCAATCTGGTGCCGTGGCAAATTTTGGCGGAACGAACCGGGGCGCGTCTTCGCTTCGTTCCAGTCCGCGACGATGGCACGCTCGCGCTCGACGAACTTGAGCAACTGCTCACGGATGAAGTAAAGCTGTTCGCGTTCACCCATGTGTCTAACTCGTTAGGCACGATCAATCCCGTCGCAGAGCTGTGCGCGAAAGCGCGCGCCGTCGGCGCCGTAACCCTGATCGATGCTGCTCAGAGCGGCGGGCACATGCCGGTTAATGTTCAGGAAATCGGTTGCGATTTTCTCGCGTTCTCCGGCCACAAAATGTGTGGGCCCACCGGAAGCGGCGCACTCTACGGTCGCACTGAGATTCTCGACACCGTGCCGCCCTGGCACGGCGGAGGCGAAATGATCGTGAGCGTTACCCTCGAAAAAAGTTCGTTCAAAAAAGCCCCGCACCGTTTCGAAGCCGGCACGCCGAACATCGCCGGCGCGATTGGTCTCGCTGCCGCGATCGATTACCTGGAAGGCATCGGCCGCTCCGCTATCGCCGAGCACGATGCGCAACTGACCAACTACGCCTTGGAACGTTTCACTGAGTTGCCGGGCATGCGCGTCCTCGGTCCGCCGGGCGAGCGCGGCGCTATCCTCGGTTTTGTCATGGAAGGAGTGCATCCGCACGACCTCACGACGTTCGCCGACCAACGGGGGCTCGCCTTGCGTGGCGGGCATCATTGCAACCAGCCACTCATGCGCCGGTTCGGCCTCCCGGGAACGACTCGCGCCAGCTTCTATTTCTACAACACTACCGAGGAGATCGATCGCATGATTGATATTCTGCGCGACGCCGCCCGCTTCTTCGCATGAACACCGAACTCGAAGAGCTGTATCAGGAAGTCATCCTGGATCATTCCCGGCGCCCTCGAAATTTCGGAACGCTTCCGAATGCCGACGTCCTCGTCCACGGCGACAACCCCGCCTGCGGCGACGAAATCCATCTCGGCGTCCACTTTAGTCCCGACGGAAAGTTGCAGGAAATAAAATTCAACGGTCAGGGCTGCGCCATCAGCCAGGCCTCCGCGTCCATGATGACGATGAAGTTAAAAGGCAAAACTAGGACGGAAGCGACTGAACTGGTGCGAATGTTCAAAGAATTGGTAACCGATTCCGCCAGTTCGTTCCCGCCCGTGTCGCACCGACCTGTCACGCCGGAGCCCAGCGAAGGCGGAAGCCGTGCCGCCGCCTCGAAACAACTCGGCGATCTCCAACTGCTCCAGGGTGTTCGCAAGTTTCCGCAACGCGTCAAATGCGCCATGCTCGCCTGGAGAGCAATTGAGCAAGCGTTGTCAGAAACTTCAGGCGAATTAACGGTTACCACCGAGGCCGACGTCTGATCAGCTTTTCAGCGTCGCGCCTGTCGGCGGGTGTCCTCGTTTGGGGCATAGCTTCTAGAAATGAGGCATTATCAATGATTTTTGCAGCTCTACGAAAACCATCGATACAGTATGCGAGCACATGAATGTGCACGAGTCTTGTGAAGAAGATCCCCTCAAAAACGACGATCGTGATCGCTCCAACTTCGTCCGGGAGTTAGTGCAACGTCGCAATGAGCCGGCCCGGGTGCCCGCGGGGCACCTAGCCCCACCTCCCAGACGCATAGTGCAGTTTTGGGATGATCTTCGCCGATTGCCCCAGGATGTTAGGGAGTGCATGGACTCGTGGGGAAAAGTGGAACGCTCCGGATTCGAGCTTCAAGTCTTCGACGAGAACTCTGCAAGGGAATTTATCCGGATCCACTTGGGTTCGAGATATGAGAAAGCCTTTGACAAGTGCTATCACCCTTCAATGAAGTCAGACTACTTCCGTTACTCCTACATCTTCGTGGAAGGAGGATTCTATGTTGACGCTGACGATGTTTATCACGGAACGACAATCGATCACCTCTTTACAGATGGGCGATTGAAGCTTCAACCTTTCTGCTACGACATTGCGACAGCTCAGATGGTTCCGCCCTCAGTTTTCGTCAATCCGGGGGCAAACCAGTTAAGTTGGATTTTCTACTTCAACACTACGCCTTTGATCGCAGTTCGCAATCATCCTGTTATAGAGCGTGCACTGCTGAACGCTACGACGTCCTTAGAACAAGAATCGAAAGACAGGTTGCCCGAAGTCCAAGCAACGACTGGCCCCGGCAACCTCACCAGATCCGTATTCGAAGTTGTTGCTGATGAAATTTGCCCGGAGGAGGCGCTGCTCGTTGTCTACGATTGGGAGAAAACTTCCACCAGCAAGTGGCCACTCAGTTATCGGAGTGATAAGAGAAACTGGAGGCTTTCGAATCAGCAAGCGTATCGGGCCTCATGGGGCGCGGAGGAGCTATGAACCTGGCGCACCCTCCACTAACCGCTGTCAGTCAAGCTTTCCGATTCTGGCTCGCTCTTCGGAGGCTCCTGCCGAGGCGGAAGTGTCGAACATTCGGTGCCCACGGAGCGAAGAAAGGCCTTGGGGTTGAAAAGATCTATGTCATCAACCTCGATCGTGAACCGGGCCGCTGGTCCAAGATGGAGCAAGA
>DATILK010000507.1:0-3331 GCA_035476555.1 Chthoniobacterales bacterium
CTTACACGCTGGACTTGGCGCAATTACTCAAGCCGTTGGTCGTGAGCGATGAGATCGCCGGCATCCTGCATCTGGCAAATCGCGGTGAATGCAGCTGGCAGGAGTACGCGCAATGGGCGCTCGATTGTTGCCGCGCGGAGGACATTCCGATGAAAGCGGCCAAGATCGGGAAGGCGTCGCTCGCGGAAATGAAAAGTTTCATCGCGAAGCGGCCGGTTTACAGCGTGCTTTCGACGGCGAAATACGAATCGTTGACGGGCGTAGCGCCGCGGCCGTGGCAGGAGACGGTGGCGGATTTTGTTCACGCCTCCGTGAAGCGTTAACGCGGTTTCGGCTTCCTTTTCACGCACCGGGAGGGCAAGGTGGGCCGAGTGAGTCGTAAAGTGCGGCTGCAATTTTTCGCTTTCGTTGTCTTGCTCGTGGCGGCATTCACCGTGGAAGCAGGCGCGCAAACGCAATATTCGATCGGTTATCCGAGTCCGGAACAGCAATACATGCTCGAGCTAATCAATCGGGCGCGATCGGATGGCGGCCTGGAAGCGACCCGGGTGGGGTTGAGCGGTTTGCAGGAAGGTCCGCCGAACATCAATGGCGAAGTTTTCACGATCGCCAATGCGGCCCAGCCG
Source organism: Chthoniobacterales bacterium (assembly GCA_035476555.1). Lineage (GTDB taxonomy): Bacteria > Verrucomicrobiota > Verrucomicrobiia > Chthoniobacterales > UBA10450 > AV80. Next base: position 627 of record DATILK010000507.1, read on the forward strand.
CTTTCGTGGAATCCGCTGCTGGCGATTTGCGCGCAGAACCACGCGAAATTCCTCAACGATAACGACCAGTTTTTTACGAACACTTCGCCGCACACTTTTGGCGGACTGACACCCGAGCAGCGGATGAATGCCGCCGGTTATCCGATGAACTTGAGCACGGAATACAATGGCCCGTCGACTGCGTCCGGATTTTCTCCCGGCCCCGAAAACGTGGCGGAGAATGAGGCGATTGGCAGCGGAACATTTACGGGAGCGACGTTAATCAACGCAATCCTGTTCCAGCACAACGGGCTCTTCACCGACCAGACTGTTCCTGGACGAGGGCATCGCATGACGACGATGCTGACCTACTGGCGCGAAGTTGGGATCGGAATCAACGCCGGCAAGGACAACGGACAGGGCAACACCTGGGATTCGCTTTACACGGTGCAAGATTTCGGGCGACAGACGAACTCAACGCCGTTTATCACTGGCGTGGTCTTTCAGGACACGAACGGGAACGGGTTTTACGATCCGGGTGAGGGGATTGGCGGAATCCGCGTGGATGTTACCGGCAGTAATTTTTTTGCGGTGACAGCACCGTCGGGCGGGTACTCGGTGCCGGTGGCGGGGAACGGTTCCTACACGGTGAAATTTAGCGGCGGCGCCATCGTCCCGCCGATCCAGCGAACCGTGAACATTTCCAATTCGCTGAATGCGAAACTCGATTTGGTCGCGCCGATTCAGACGGCGCCGGTGTTGCTCGCGAATGTTTCGACGCGATTGCCGGTCGGGGCGGACCCGAACGCGCTCATCGCGGGATTCATTCTCACCGGAACCCAGCCGAAGAAAGTGATCGTGCGCGCGATCGGCCCGTCGCTCACTGTCGCGGGCAAGCTGGCCAACCCGACGCTCGAGCTTTACAGCGGCGCGACGTTGCTCGCGTCGAACGACGATTGGCAGAACCAGCCGGCCGCGGACAAACAGGCTGTGATCGACAGCACGGTCGCTCCCACGAACAATCTCGAATCAGCGCTGGTGCGGACGTTGCCGGCCAACGGAGCTGGTTATACCGCCGTCGTGCGCGGCGTCGGCAACACTGGCGGCATCGCGGTCGTCGAAGTTTTCGATCTCGATCGAACGGTCGATTCGCGATTGGCGAATATTTCCACGCGCGGTTTTGTCCAGACCGGCGACAACGTGCTCTTCGCTGGCACGATTGTCCTCGGGCAAACGTCGCAGCGCGTGATCGTGCGCGCGATCGGGCCGTCGTTGAATGTCACCGGCAAGATGGCGGACCCGACGCTTCAGTTGGTGGATGGAAATGGGACGCAGGTCGCGTTCAACGATAACTGGCGGAGCAACCAGGAGGCCGACATCATCGCGACCACAGTCGCGCCCACGAACGATTTGGAATCGGCGATTGTCGCGACGCTTTCGGGGAACGGCTCGAATTACTCGGCGATCGTGCGGGGTGCGAATGGTACCACCGGCATCGCGGTTGTGGAAGTTTTCGCGCTGAACTAATCTGAACCCGGCGTCGCACGATGGCCGGGTATCATGAACGGGGAGTCGTCACGGGGATTTTTTGAGCCGCGGGTCGCGGTGAGCTTTGCGCTTCTATTTACGGGCGCGTTGCTGGGAATGCTGGCTTGGTCTTCCGCGGCGGGAACGAAGCCGGCGGATATCGAGGCGAAGATTGCGCCCGAAGTTGCCGCGGAAATCGCGGACGGCGGAAGCGCGTCGATCGTGATTCTGCTGGCCGACCAGGCAGATGTGAGCGCCGCTCATGCGATGAAGGACCCGAACGCGCGCGGCTGGTTCGTTTACAACACCCTGACGCAACACGCGGCGCGCACCCAGGCGCCATTGCGCGCGGAGCTCGAGGCGCGTGGCGTGAGTTACCAATCCTTTTGGGCGGCGAACATGATTGTCGCGACGGCCGACCGCGCGTTGATCGAAGCGCTGGCCGCGCGCGATGACGTGGCGCGGATCGATTCGAACAGGGAAGCGCGTTGGATCGAACCGCCGGAAGTGGAGAAAGCCGGCGTAGTTCCAAATGCTCCAACCGCGCCGAATACGACGGAGTGGGGCGTGCAGAACATCAATGCGCCCGCCGTCTGGGCGCTGGGATTCACTGGGCAGGGGATCGTAATTGGCGACCAGGACACCGGCGCGCGTTGGACGCATGGAGCGCTGAAGCCGAAGTATCGCGGTTGGGACGGCGCCACGGCGAATCACAATTTCAACTGGCACGACGCGATTCATAATTCGACGGGAAATCCCTGCGGGAACGACTCGCCTTTCCCCTGCGACGACTTCGGCCACGGCACCCACACGGCCGGCACCACCGTTGGGGACGATGGCGCGGGGAATCAGATCGGCGTGGCGCCCGGCGCGAAATGGATCGGCTGCCGGAACATGGACCAGGGCAACGGAACGCCCGCGCGTTACACGGAATGTTTCCAGTTCATGATCGCGCCGACGGACCTGAGTGGGAACAACGCCGACCCGACGTTGCGGCCGCACGTGCTCAATAATTCCTGGGGATGCCCTGCGAGCGAAGGATGCACCACAGGCGCGGAATTGGAAACGATCGTGAACAACACGCAGGCCGCCGGTATTTTCGTCGTCGTTTCCGCCGGCAACAGCGGACCCGCTTGCTCGTCCGTGACCGATCCGCCCGCAATTTACGATGCCTCTTTTTCAGTCGGCGCTTATGACAT
>DATILK010000508.1:0-3845 GCA_035476555.1 Chthoniobacterales bacterium
CAGGGTGGGAAGAACCGGATGATCAAGGGCTTGTTCGAATCGCCGCAATCGGCGCGCCGAACGCCGCGCATCGACCAGCGCATCGGCGATCGTTTGTTGAAAAATCGTCTCGGTGACGTGATGCGAACAGGAAAACGTCGCGAGCACTCCATCTTTCGAGAGAAGCTTGAACGCGCGGACATGCAGCTCGTGGTAACCGCGCAACGCGTCGCGCAAGCCGCCTTTGGTTTTTGTGAACGACGGCGGATCGAGCACGATAAGATCATATTCGGCGCCGTTCTTTTCCGCCGCGCGCAGAAACGCAAACACATCCTGTTCGATCCACACGGCCGTTAATCCGTTGCGCTCCGCATTTCGGCGCGCGTTGGCCAGACTTGGCGCGCTTTCCTCCACGGCCGTCACTTCGGTCGCGCCGGCCTTTGCGCAGACCAACGCGAACGCGCCCTGGCTCGTGAAGCAATCCAGAACGCGCCGGTTTTTCGCGAACTGCGCGACCGTTTCGTAATGCGCTAATTGATCCAGATAGAAGCCCGTCTTCTGCGCGTGGAGCAAATCAATCGTCAATCGCAACCCGGCGACGTCGATCTCCGTTTCACCTGCTGATTCGCCGAAAAGAATTCCGGTCCGCGGTTCCATTCCTTCCGCGCGCCGGACCGGCGCATCGTTTCGTTCTACGATCGAGACGATTTCTTTCAGCTCGCTTCGCAGCGCCTCGACGACCAGCGCCTTCCGTTGATCCATCGCCAGCGTGAGCGTTTGCAGGACCGCGTTGTCTCCGTAGCGATCGACAATCATACCTGGCAGGCCGTCGCTCTCACTCCAAACCACGCGACACAAACGCGCGTTCACCCCGCGCCGCGCCCGATATTCCGCCGCCTGCGCGATCCGACGCTGGAAAAAATCCAAATCTAGGTCCTGTTTGCGACGCGAAAATCTTCGCGCCACGATTTGCGATTTACTGTTGTAAATCGCGCTCCCCAAGAGCCGGTCTTTCCCGTCCTTGAGCGAAATCACATCGCCGTCCGCGGGGCTGCCGAAAACCTTCAGCACTTCGCCTGAGAAAACCCAGTCGTGCCCGTGCAAAATCCGCGCTCTTGGTTTCACCACCAGCCCAGCCATGGTGACGAACGTCGAACGTCCGTCCCGCCGCGTCCACCAGCCTCTTCAATTCGATATTGGACGTTGGGCGCTCGCCACGGCGGAGCCCGTCCGGTTGAAAGCCAGTCTCCCAGTATGCCTTGCGAAGGCGGGTTGGGCGTTGGACGTTTTCTTATGACCTCACTCGACTTGCCTGGCATTCCGAAACTTCGCTCCGGCAAAGTCCGTGAAGTCTTCGATCTCGGCGAAACGCTTCTCTTCGTCGCGACCGACCGTCTCTCCGCTTTCGACGTCATCCTGCCAGACCCGATTCCGCAGAAGGGGGCGGTCCTGAATCAAATTTCCGCCTTCTGGTTTCGCCGATTCACGTTCGTGAAAAGCCACATGATCGCTGACGACATCGAAAGGTTTCCGGCCGAGCTCGCGTCCTTTCGCGACCAGCTTCGCGGGCGTTCCATGATCGTCCGCAAAACCAAACCGCTTCCAGTCGAGTGCGTCGTGCGGGGTTATCTTGCCGGCTCCGGCTGGAAGGAATATCAGCAGAGCGGCAGCGTTTCCGGCGTCGCGTTGCCAAAAGGTTTGCAGCTCGCGTCGCAATTACCCGAACCGATTTTCACGCCTTCGACGAAGAGCGAAAGTGGTCACGACGAAAACATCGATTGGGAAAAATGCTGTGCGGCCGTCGGTCCCGCTGTGGCCGAGCGCATCCGCGATTTCAGTCTGAAGATCTACGGAGCCGGTCGTGCTTACGCAGCGGAGCGCGGAATCATTGTCGCTGATACGAAATTCGAATTCGGGCTGCTTGGCGACGAATTGCTGCTGATCGACGAATGTCTGACGCCCGATTCGTCTCGCTTCTGGCCTGCTGACCAGTATGCGGTCGGCCAAAGTCCGCCGAGTTTCGACAAACAATTTGTGCGCGATTATCTCGAGACGCTCGATTGGAACAAAACGCCTCCGGGCCCGAAACTGCCCTCCGAGGTTATCCAGAAAACCGCCGCGAAATATCGCGAAGCGTTCGAACGACTGACGGGTGCGCAGCTTTCTTGATCGTCAGCCGCCGATCAACTGCGCCACCATCGACTTCTCTTCCTTCAGCTCCGCGACCGACGCGTCGAACTTCGCTTTGCTGAATTCGTTTAGCGCCACGTCCTTCACGATCTCCCATTTTCCGCCACGCGATCGAACCGGAAACGAGCAAATCAATCCTTCCTCGACGCCGTAACTTCCGTCGGAACAAACCGCCACGCTGTGCCAGTCGCCGTCGGCTGTATCAGTCGTCAATGAACGGACTGTGTCCACGATGGCGTTCGCAGCCGATCCAGCCGAAGACGAACCGCGCGCTTTGATGATCGCCGCGCCGCGCTGTTGCGCCGTCGAGATGAACGTTTCTTTCAGCCACGTTTCGTCGCCGATGATTTGCGCGGCCGACTTGCCGTTGATCTTCGCGTTATAGAAATCCGGATACTGCGTCGCGGAATGATTCCCCCAGATGGTCACGTTGCTCACTTCGGTAATGTCGACTCCGGCTTTCTGCGCGAGTTGTGCCTTGGCGCGATTCTCATCGAGCCGTGTCATCGCAAACCACCGGTCGCGCGGGACTGACTTGGCGTTGTTCATAGCGATGAGGCAATTCGTGTTGCATGGATTTCCAATCACCAGCACGCGCACGTCCTTCGCCGCGTTCTTCGCGATCGCCTGGCCTTGCCCGGTGAAAATCTTGCCGTTAATCCCGAGCAGGTCTTTGCGTTCCATCCCCGCCTTGCGCGGCACGCTGCCGACGAGCAGCGCCCAGTTCACATCGCGAAAGCCTTCATCGAGATCGGTGGTCGCGACCATGCCCTTCAGCAGCGGAAATGCGCAATCATCCAGCTCCATAACTACGCCTTTCAGCGCTTCGAAGCCCGCCGGGATTTCAATCATGTGAAGCGCGACCGGCTGGTCAGGACCGAACATTGCGCCGGACGCGACGCGGAAAACAAGAGCGTAACCAATCTGTCCGGCCGCGCCGGTGATCGCCACTTTGATGGGTGATTTCATAATTTATTTAGCCACAGATGGACACGGATGAAACACGGATTTTGAAAAACCGAGTTCATTATCCGTGCAAATCCGTGTTCATCCGTGGCCAATTCTCCCTGTTTTTTCCAGGAGGCTGTGAATCAGCTGCATCCGCTGCCGGACGCGCGGACTCTTTTTCAAATCCGCGATTGTTTTCGCCATTCGCCGGCTCCAGTTCGAACTGGCCGCCGTGCCGGGAACGTTGAACCGGTCCTTGCGCGCAAGCAGGTCGGTGATCATGACGAGCGCGAGCCACGATTCGCAGCGAAAAAGCGCTTCCATGATCGGACCATAAAAGTCGTGGTCGAAATCGCTCGGCGCGTCCGGCGCCGGGACGCGTGAAAACTGCGCGATCCTTTCGAGGTCGTTCCGTGCCTGCTTGGTCTCCGCACTCGAATTCTCGAACGCATCTTCCCAAAGTGCGCGAACGGGTTTGTGATCGTGCGTCGCGTAAGTCGCGACCGAAACGCGCTGGTATTCGCTTCCAGGTATCGTCCGACCGTCTGGATAATTTTCCCATTGTGGAATCTTGAACCCGGCAATGCCTAACGAATGCAAACTCGGCCGCACGTAATCCGGTACTGTCCCAAGATCTTCGCCGACGACGCGGCTGGCTCGCGATTCTTCAAGCACCACCCGTAAGTAATCTTCACCTTCGCGCCGGTTCGCTTCGCAGTTCTCCCAGG
>DATILK010000509.1:0-9609 GCA_035476555.1 Chthoniobacterales bacterium
AAGCAGCGCCAGGATTCGATCGAGAGTTTCGAAAAGGGCGGGCGGCCCGAGCTCGCGGCGAAGGAAAGGGAAGAGTTGGAAATCCTGAATGCTTATTTGCCGAAAGGACTGAGCGCGGAAGAAATGTCGGCGCTGGTTCGCGAAACGATCGCAGAAGTAGGCGCGACCTCGAAGGCGCAGATGGGCGCGGTGATGAAAGCGCTCCAAGCCAAAGTTGCCGGACGCGCGGATGGAAAAACGCTAAGCGCGGAAGTGCAAAAGCAGCTGGCGTGAGATGTTAAGCGTCATCATCGTCGCTGCGGGCAGCAGCCAGCGAATGGGATTCGACAAGTTGCTGGCGCTGCTCGGGGAACGGCCGGTTCTCGCGCACACGATTGACGCGTTCGAGCGGACGAAGTCGGTCGATGAAATCATTTTGGTGGCGCGCGCCGAGCGAGTCGCGGAATTCGAAGAACTTGTTAGGCAACATGCGTTCAAGAAAGTCCGGAGCGTCATCGCGGGTGGCGAACAACGCCACGATTCGGTTCGTGCCGGATTGGAGCAGGTGAGCGAACGCGCGAGCCACGTCGCGGTTCACGATGCGGCCCGGCCTTTGGTCGCGCCCGAGCAGATCGAACGCGTGTTTGAATTGGCGCGCGTGCATGGCGGCGCGGCGCTGGCCGAACCGATCACGAACACCCTCAAACGTGCCGATGAAAACCGCGTCGTCACGGGCGGTGTCTCGCGTGAGAATCTTTTTGCGATGCAGACGCCGCAGATTTTTGCGCGCGATTTGCTGAAGCAAGCCTACGCCGCGATCGCCGCGGACAAGCTGGCGGTGACCGATGAAGTTTCCGCCGTCGAACATGTCGGCGCGAAAGTTGTTCTCCTGCCTAACGAGGAGTGGAACGTGAAGATCACTTATCCGCGCGACCTGCTTCTCGCCCAGGCAGTCCTGAATCGCCGCGGCTAAACTTTCGTCGCCTCGGGGATCTCGCCGACGAGATCGACGATCGCCTGGATATCGTTCGCCCGAAAGGCGCGGCCGCGTTTCAGTTTCGTCGCGGCGGTGATTTCGCCGGCGCGGAGGAGCTGGCCGTTTTTCCAAACCCAGGCCTCCGCGTTGTAGGGACCGACGCGCCGCGGGTCGCTCCAGGTGTGGATTGAAACCAATTGCGAGGTGACGGCGGCGGCGATGTGCATCGGGCCGCTGTCGACGCTAATCACGAAACGCGCGGCGCGAATGAGCCAGATGAGCTGAAGCAGCGTGGTCTGGTTCAACAGGTTCACGCAATTTTCCGGCACGGCGATTTTGCGCGACGACCTTCCGACAATGACGACCCGGATGGGATCGAACTCTTCGCAGAATTTTTCCACGATGGAACTGCGCAACGATTTGCGATTCCCGCGGGCGAAAGGATGAAGGAGAACGAAGGGCGGGAACGGATCGAAGCGCGGCAATGGATCGCCGCTGGGCAAGGGAAACCGCAGCTCGTTGATCGGCGCGCCGAAAGCCTCCGCGAGTTTCAAATAGCGATCGACGGCGTGTGCGCGGCGATCCACTTTCGCCGTCCGCTTGTAAAAAAAGCGCGAGCCTTCGCGTCCATCGCTCATTCCCCAGAGTTCTCGCGCGCCGCTTATTTTTCCGATCAGCGCGCTGCGCAACAATCCCTGAAAATCGAGGGCGACATCTGGGCGCAGCGATCGCGTCTTTTTGATCCAGGGCCAGAAAGCGCGGGGCGCGTTGAGCGCGGCGAAGTCGCCGCGCGGAAAAATGTGGACGTGGTTCACGTCGGAATTGCCGCGCAGCAGGGTGGCCCACTCCGGATTGATCACCCAGGTGATCTGGGCGTCCCGATGGGCGTCGCGAATTGCCGCCACCGCCGGCAGCGTGTGGACGATGTCACCGAGCGAGCTCGGCTTGATGACGAGAATGGATTTGGTGTCAGCGGCCAAGTTTCAAGCGCTCCGCGAGCAGGCGCGGCAAACCGGCCTTGATGATCTTGTCCATCGCCGTCGCGACGTCGTACTTCACGCGCCGCTGTTCGACGACGTTCTTGTCGGTGTGGAAAATGCAATAAGCCGCGCGCCAATCACCGTCTCGCGGCTGACCGACACTGCCGGTATTGATGAAATATTTTTTCTCCGGCTCGATCATCAGTTGATCGACCTTCACACGTTTGACTCCGTCGTCGCGAACGAACGCGCCCGCTACATGGGTGTGGCCGAAGAAACAAACCGTGGTGTGTTGATAGGTGAAACTGGGCACTGCGTCGAGGGTGTTGAAGACGTAATCCCAGCGCTCCGGCGTATCGAGCGTGGCATGGACGATGGTGAAGTCGCGGACCTGGCGGGTGAACGGGAGACCTCGCAGCCAATCCTTATCGGCATCGGTCAATTGCTCGCGCGTCCAATTGATCGCCATTTCGGCGAGCGGATTAAAATCGCGGGAGGATTCTTCGAGCGACGCCTGTTCGTCGTGGTTCCCTTTCACGACCGGGCATTCCAGTTTCTGGACGATCTCGACACAGTCGTGCGGGTTGGCGTTGTAACCGACTACGTCGCCGAGGCAGACGAACTGCGTGCACTCGCGTTCGCGCGCGTCGGCCAGGACGGCGTCGGTCGCTTCGAGATTCGCGTGGAGGTCGCTAAGAATGGCGATGCGCATGACAACGAAAGCGGCTTCGCCGCCCTTAGTCGGGTATCCGCTGAACTGGCGGAATGTCCAACTTAATTTCGAGCTCCTTAAGGCGACGGAGCAACGTCGGCAGCCGCTCCTGCTCGCCGCGATCGTAGAGCGCTCGCAGTTGCGCGTAGGCTTCGCGCTCGCGTCCGGGACACTGGGCCAATTCGTAAGCGGCGAAGCGCTCCGCGTAACTGTGGCCGCCGGGAAGGCCAGCGGCCCTGGCGAAATATTCCGAAGCGCGCGCGTGGTCTTCGTATTTGTCGCGATAAAGCCGGGCCAGCGCTTCGTAGAGTTCGGGGCGGTCCGGATTATTTTTGATCCCGCGTTCGAGGAAATCTTTGCCAAGCGCAAAATATTCGCGGGCCGCTTTTACCCTAAGCGCCTGTCGCGGCTGACGCGGATCGTTCATTGCGGCCGTGCTCGCGTTCCAGGCCATGTGCCACGCGGCCATGTCCCAAAATAAAATTGCGCGCGGCTGCAACGTCGTGACCTGGCGAAACAAGAAGAGAACGCGGCCCCATTCCGTTCGTTCCCAGGCCACGTGGGCCTGAATGAAAACGGCGTCTGCCACGAGCGAACGAAATCCGCTCAAGGCCGCGACGAATCCGAGCTGGCCGAGTTGTTCCCGCAAATCGAGATTGAAATCGACGGCGCGGAAATGCAGACGCCGATGCGTTTCCGTTAGCTCATGCTCCAGGGGCGCGCGAGCGGCACCGAAAAGCAGAAGAGACAGAACGACGATCAGCGCGCGGCTCATAATTCTTTCCGAAAAAAAGCGGCCCACGCGAGGGCGAGATAGAATGCGGTGTAGAACAAACCCATCGCGAGAGTTTGCAAGAGAAGTGCGAGCGGGACGGCGTTCCCGGCGACGACGTCGTCGGTAAGATTAAACGATTGCAGGTCGGGAAAAAGGAGCGCGACCACGGCGAGAAAACTTTTCGTGAGCCAGCCGGCGCTGTTCGTTTGCATCCAGTACTCGCGCGCGATCGGCTGGACGTGACCGATGAAATAAACGAACGCCATGACAATGGTGGTGAAGATCGTGCTGGTGGCGAACGTCGAGACAAACAGAGTGAGCGCCGCGAGCAGACATCCCTTGGCGTAAATTACCGCTAGTCCGGAAAACAGATTTGGATTGAAGGCGGAGGCGCGAACCAGGCGCAATGCTTCCGCGCTTTGTTCCGGCGGCGCGTTGCTCATTTGCCGCGCGGTTTCGCTGAGAACGCTTTGTTCCCGCAGGGTAAGCACGAGAAAGAAAAGCGCGCTCATCGCGATGAGACTGAGGCCGAGAAGCAGCAGAACGCCAAACAGTTTTCCGGCGAGATATTCAAAGCGTGAGACGGGCTTCGCGAGGACTGTATAAGCGGTGCGGTCCTCCATTTCCTGCGGCAGGAGCCGAGCAGTTGCGATGATGGCGAGAAGCGAAGTGAAGAGGCTCATCGCGCCGAGCGCGATGTCTTTCAGGACCTGGAACTCCTGTTGAAACGTCATCTGCGCCATGAACACCGAGCTGCCGATCAGGAGGAGCGCGAACAACAGCAGGACGTAGAAAATTTTCAGGCGCGTCAGGCCCGTGAATGTGTTGCCGATGATTGCGGTCAGCCGGCGCAGCGAAAAGACGCGATGAGTGCGATTATTCATCGGCGTTTTTGTCGGACTTTTCCGTTGCCTCGAGGAAGAGCTGCTCGAGCGACGAGCGCGGCGGACCGCGCTCGATGACGCGCGCGCCGGAACGAGTCGCCAGATTTTCGATTTCCTCGAGCAGCTGCGGCGACGCATTCTCGATCACGAACTGCGTCTGCTTTTCGATGCCCAAGAGTTCGCCGAGCGGTCCTTCGCGAACCAGAACACCATTCGCGAGAATCCCGACGCGATCGCAGATTTCCTGCACTTGTCCGAGCAGATGCGAAGAGAGCAGGACGGTGATCCCGCGCGCTTTCAGTGCGAGAATCAGGTCGCGAATTTCGCGCGCACCTGCAGGATCGACGCCGGCGGTCGGTTCGTCGAGCACAAGGAGGGCAGGCTCCTGGATCAAGGCCTGGGCCAGTCCGATCCGTTGCAGCATTCCTTTGGAATAACCGCCAAGTCGACGCGTTCGTGCACTCGTTAGGCCGACCAGCTCCAGCATCTCATCCGCCCGCGTCCGCAAGGTCGCCCCGTGCAATCCGCAAAGTTTTCCGTAAAAGCGGAGCGTCTCTTCGCCCGTCAGAAATTTGTAGAAGTAGGGACTCTCCGGCAGGAAGCCGACCGATTCGCGACTGGCAACGCGGTCGCTGTCTCGTCCAAAAATCCTGGCCTGACCGCGCGTTGGAGTGACGAGGCCCAGAATGATCTTCAACGTCGTGCTTTTTCCCGAGCCATTCGGCCCGAGCAATCCGTAGATTTGGCCGGCGGCAACTTCGAGATTGAGATCGCGCACGGCGACGATCGACCGTCGCTGGAACGGGATCGGAAAAATTTTCGTGACGCCGTTGAGCGCGACGGCGAGTCCCGCCTTCGCTTCGCTACGGCGCGGCAAGTCACTCATGCCGGATTTCGAAACCGCGAAAAGCCGAAGGATTGGGCAAAGGCGATTCGGTGTGCTTTTTGATATGAGCGCGCAGTTCGCTTTGGAGGATCGCTTCCAGAAAATCGCGCACTTCCTGTTCGTCGCCGGCCGCCTGCAATTCCACTCGCCCGTCGCGCAGATTGCGGACGAAGCCGGTTACATCAAAGCCTTTCGCGACGTTTCTGACCGACCACCGAAAGCCAACGCCCTGGACATTGCCTTCGTAAAAGACCTGTACAGATGCGCTCACGCATCGGAAGATTGATGTGCCTTCGCGCCGGCGGCAACGCCGATTTATTGCTCGGGCGCGGGAGCGGGCAGCTCGGCCGGCGGCAAATCTTCCGGCGGCGGAACGAGGCGCGGATCGTCGGAATTCAGATTGAATTGTTCGACAGCGGGTGTCGTGGACGGAGTCGCGAGCGGATCGACTTTTGGAGCGGAAACGGACGCGATCAGGTTCGATGACGCGGGCCGAATGTCTTCACTCGAGACGTAACCCTGCTCGCCGGTCGCAGCGATCTCGACCTTGCTGTAACCGAACGACGGCCGAATCAGCTTAACGACCGTCTCCTTCGAAAGCCTGCTGTCAGGATCGCGACCCGCCTGCGGACCGTGGCGGAAAAACCCCGTGGAATCGACGGACACGACGAAGAGTTTCGCGTCGCGTTTAGCGGTCGAAGTCGTCGTCGCCGCCGGTTTGTTCGTGGCGGAACAGCCGGAGAAAATAAGTCCGAGAAGCGCAAGAGCGGGGAGCAATCGAGACAAGTTCACGCGGCGAGTTTAAGCAACTGGCGGGCCACTCTATTTATAAGAGTAGACGAGGCAGACCGTCGACGGCTCGCCTTCCACCAGACTCACGGCCACGAAATATTGGCCGCTGGTCGTCGGCGAAAAACCAGCCGAAGCCCGTTCGCCTTCCGCATAGGTTTCAGTCGTCATCGGTTTGCCGCTCTCGTCGTAAACATCGACCGCGATTTTCTTCGCCTTATCGTTCGCGGCCGCGGCGGAAAACCAATACTGGTTTCCGGAATAAAGATTCACTGCGATGAGCGCGCGATCCTTCGGTTTGATTTGTCCCGCCCAATGACCGTCGCGCAATTTGAAACCGTCATTCGTAAACGCTCCGGTGAGATCGAGCACCTGTTTGTGAGCTTCGACTTCTTCGTCCGTTTCCGCCCACGCCAAAGCCGTTGAGAGAACGGCCACGCCGGCAAGAAGCAAAGCGCGCCACTTCATTTCGCGTCCTCCTTGCGCTGAATTTCGTCCATCAACTTGCTGACGGCCTCATTGAGTTTCTTCACTTCATCCAGCGTCGGTCCCTTGCCCGACTGGAACGCCACCAGTTTCTCGATGTTGGCCAGTTGTTCGTTCACGCTTTTCACGAGCGGCTCGCTCCGCAACTCCATGCTGATGTCGTTGATCTTTGAATGGATGAAGCTGACGACCGCCGGCTGCCGCAAGACCTTGGCGCTCTGCTCATCGTAATTCTTGATGACCGACGCGCTCACGGCCTGCGTGCCGCGGATCCAGCCGCCGAGGCTGACTAAAATCACGAGGTCCTGATCCTGATGCGATTGCATCGAGGCCTTCACTTCGTTCTGGGTCGCCTCGAGCTCCTCATGAAGCGCGTCCCATTCGCTGCTCTCGGCAAACTCATTGATGCTGTTGCCGCGGCTCAGCACGTTCTCGCTTACCCCGAGCGCTTTCGCGAGCTTGATAATGTCGGTGCCGATATTTTTGACCTGCTGACTGTCCTGCGCTTCGACGGCGATAAAACCGTCCGCGATCAACCCGCCGAGATTCAGCGCGATCTGAGCGCGGTTCCGATACGTCATCGGAATAGGCGTGCGATATTGTCCGGCCCAATCCGGTTTGCCCGGTTTTTCGAGCGCGGCAAAAAGTTCGCCCGGCGTCGGAATCGTGAGCGCATCGGTCTTGATCGCTTTGGCGAGCTGATCCTGCGAAAGCGGCGCCGGTGAGGCGGCGAACGCGATCGTGCCGCAGGCCAGCCATGTCATCGCTCCCATTGAGATCCGGAATCTCATGTGATCGAGACTATCCGCGCCTGCGCTGGTTTGCCAATGGGAAAGCACGCAAAACAAATTTGCGCAGGTTGGGACAAGCTGTTGTAATCCTGACGGTATGTCGCCGACCAGCATCGCCAGAATCAATGCGCGCGAGATTTTGGATTCGCGTGGGAACCCGACTGTGGAAGTCGATGTCCATCTCGACAGCGGCGCGATGGGACGCGCGGCAGTTCCGAGTGGCGCAAGCACTGGAGAACACGAAGCGTGGGAATTGCGCGACGGCGACAAGAAACGTTACGGCGGAAAAGGCGTCACCAAGGCAGTTCGAAGCGTCGCGGAAACAATCGCGCCCGCGATCGCAGGTTGGGACGCGCTCGAGCAGAGGAAGATCGATGAGAAGTTGATCGAACTCGACGGCACTTCGAACAAGAGAAACCTCGGCGCGAATGCGCTTCTTGGCGTTTCGCTCGCGACCGCGCACGCCGCCGCGGCGGCCTCGAAGGTTTCGCTTTTCCGATATCTCGGCGGCAATTCCGCGGTGACGCTTCCTGTCCCAATGATGAACATCCTGAATGGCGGCGCTCATTCCGACGCCCCGATCGATTTTCAGGAATTCATGATCATGCCGAAAGGCGCGCCGTCGTTTCCGGAAGCGCTTCGTTATGGCGCCGAAGTTTTTCACGCGCTGAAAGGCGTGCTTCACGACCGCGGCCTGTCGACGGCGGTCGGCGATGAGGGTGGATTCGCGCCGAAGCTTAACTCAGCGGAAGACGCGCTCGATTGCATCGGACTCGCCGTGGAAAAAGCCGGCTACAAATTCGGCGAACAGATTTTCGTTGCGCTCGATCCGGCTGCGTCGGAATTTTTCGACAAGGAACAGAAAGCGTACGTCTTCAAAAAATCCGACGGCTCGAAGCGGACCGCGGAGGAGCTGGTCGATTATTACGAGATTTTGTCGAAACGCTTCCCGATCATTTCAATCGAGGACGGCTGCGCGGAGAATGATTGGGACGGCTGGCGAAAATTGACGGCGCGCCTCGGGAAAAAGATCCAGCTCGTTGGCGACGATCTGTTTGTGACGAACGTCGAATTCCTGCGGAAAGGAATTCTCGAAAGCGTCGCCAACTCGATTTTGATCAAAGTGAACCAGATCGGCACTCTGACGGAAACGCTGGCCGCAATCGATCTCGCGACGAAGAATAATTACACGGCCGTGATTAGTCATCGCTCGGGCGAGACGGAAGACACGACGATCGCCGACATCGCGGTGGCGACCAATGCGGGCCAAATCAAGACTGGATCGCTTTGCCGGACGGATCGCGTGGCCAAATACAATCAGCTGCTGCGGATCGCCGAGGAACTTGGTGACAACGCAGTTTACGGCGGTAAAATGCGGTAGTGGAAGAATCGGGCTATGGCGATTTTCGCGCGAGGCGTGAGGCCACAGTCTGGCAGCGTCTCAACAGCGTTCTCCGCGTGCTTCTCACGGCCGCGGTCGTGCTGGTCATCGTAAGTTTGTTTCTGCCGCTCTACAAAAAGCGCGCGCAAAGCCAGAGCGAAATCGACAACCTGCAGAGCCAGGTGAACGAACAGAAAATTCTTCTCGCTCGCCAGACGCGCGAAGTAAACCTGCTGAAGACCGATCCGGTTTATCTGGAAACGATCGCCCGCGACCGGCTCGACCTGATGAAGGAAGGCGAAACGATTTTCCGCCTCGAGCCATCGGCCGCCACCAAGGCGAAGCCCTGATCAACTCGTTAGGCTGGGCAAGATAGAGCTTGTTCGGTTCGGCGCTTCCCGATAAACCGGGAGTTCCGTCAACCCAACTATTCGCCGATTGCTTCGAGCAATCCTCATTGCCCTATGAGACTAAAAATCGCACTCCCTCTCGCCTTCATCTGCTTCCTCTTCTGCGTTACGCGAACTGAGGCGCAATTAAGTTACACGGTTACCGATCTCGGAACGCTGGGCGGAACCACGAGCACCGCCAGCCAGCAGAATTTCAACACGGCCGGCATGATCGTCGGTTCGTCCACCACGAGCGACAACGCCGAACACGCCTTCCTCTACACAAACGGCGAGATGTTCGACCTGAACACGCTCTGCGATTTGTCGACGAGCAACTTCAAAGTGCTAACGGTCGCGAAGGCAATCAACGACGATTGCGTGATCGTTGGCGACGGAGTCACGCTGAGTGGCGAAAAGCATGCGTTTTTGTTGACGCCAGCATTAATGGATGGCGGTCGCTGGTCGTATCGCTGTTGCCAGTGGGTCTGGATCCAGGAGGGCGGTGGTTGGTGGTGGGAAACCAGTTTCTGTTCCTACAAGTGGCATGGAGGTCCGGGTGATCATCCCGCGGCTCCGCCCGG
>DATILK010000510.1:0-3053 GCA_035476555.1 Chthoniobacterales bacterium
GCCGAAACCAACACGCGAGACGCGTGCGCTCCCCAGAATCACTTTAAGCGCGATTCGAAAATGAAACTCGCGGCGAGGTCGCCACCCGCCGGAATTTTCTGAATCCCTTCTTTATTTTCGAAGGCGCGCTGCTCATAATGATCGGTAAGACCCCAGCAGGGTTCGATGCAGAGGAACGGACCACCGTCGGACCAAAGAGTGAGATACGGCACACTCGTTAGGTCGATCTTAACTACGCGTCCGGAAGGTGGGTCGGAAAAGATAAAGATGCGATCGGGCACGTCGACGAATTCCAGAATGTAAGAACCGGGCAATTTCGCGCGCTCGAACGGCATTTCGCCGCCGGCAAAGTGGATGTCTTCGGTCTCGCCGCTCAGGTAATTGTTAGGCGAGAAATGACGGCGGTAAATTCCGGCCGGCATCTCGAAGCGGAAAGAGTCGAACGAAGTCGCGGCGAAGCCGGGATGTAATCCGAAACCAACGTGCGCGGTGAGTTCAGGCTCGTTGTTCGTGAAACGGAACACAACGACCACGCGCGTCTCTTCGATTCGATAAGTCAGGTCGAGCGAGACCTTGAGCGGATATTCGGTCGCCGAGAAATCAGCGGGCGTGATCCGATAAGTCAATTCTCCGTCGTAGTTCGACGGCGCGTGATGCCAGACTTTGCCGCGAAGAAAGCTGTGGGTGCCACCGCGGATTTCGCGACCGCGATACAGCGATTGCTCGTCCTTGATCCGGTGCAGGTAATAACCCATCACGGTCGCGTGATTGGCCCAGCCTTTCTCCGGCGGACCGATTTCGTTGTCGCGATTCAGAAACCCGATCCAGTCGCCGGCGGAATTTCGCCGGGCCACGCTGATCAGTTCCGCGCCGAGCCGGGAAACGATAAGTCGCACTCCATTCGTTTCGTCGGTGAGAACGTCGAGAAGACGATCGCCCCGCTGTTCTTCGGATCGACTAAACCTCATCGCTGTCGAATCGGCGGTCACAAACCGCCGCTCCAAATCACGGGAACAGGCCGCGCGACTGTTTCGCTTTCATTACTCGCTCGACGCCGATCGCCATTGCCGCGGTGCGATGCGAAACCTTGTGCGCCTTGGCGCGCTTGATCACCTGGCTGAAGGAGTGCTCGAGGATGCGGAACAGTTTGTCGGTCACTTCCGTTTCGCTCCACATGAAGGCTTGCAAGCCCTGGACCCATTCGAAGTAGGAAACGATCACGCCCCCGGCGTTGCAGAGAATGTCTGGAATTACGAAGAGCTCGTCCCAACGTTGGTTCAAAATGAGATCGGCCTCGGGACTGGTCGGCCCGTTCGCGCCTTCGGCGAGGATCCGGCATTTCAGTTTGTCGGCATTGCCGGCGTGGATGACGCGATCGATCGCGGACGGAACGAGGACATCGCACGGCATCGTCAGCAATTCATTCGGATCGACGCGGTCCGCTTCGTCGAACGCGCGGAGATTTCCTTTTTTGATGACGTGCTGTTCCGCTTTCGCGACGTCGATTCCATTTGGATTGTAAAGCGCGACCGTCGCGTCGCTGATGCCGACAACTTTCACGCCGGTCTTCAAAGCGAGCGAGAGCGCCGCGACCGAACCGACATTACCGAATCCCTGGACGATGGCCGTGCTCTTTTCCGGATCCATCTTGAGCATGTCCATCGCGCGCTCGATCAGATAAACGACGCCGCGGCCAGTCGCCTCGCGCCGTCCTTCGGTACCGCCAATCGAGACGGGTTTGCCCGTGACAATTTCGTTCACGCAATAGCCCTGATAAACCGAATACGTGTCCATGAACCAGGCCATGACCTGTTCGTTCGTGCCCATATCCGGCCCCATGATGTCGGTGTGCGGACCGACGAACGGAATCATTTCCTGCATGTAACGGCGCGAGACCGCTTCGAGTTCCGTCCGGGAGAGTTTGCTGGGATCGCAAGCCACGCCGCCTTTCGCGCCGCCGTAGGGCAAATTCGCCAGCGCGCATTTCCAGCTCATCCACATGGCGAGCGCAGCGGTTTCGCCCATGGAGAGATTCGGGGCGAAGCGCGTGCCGCCCTTGGTGGGGCCGAGCGTGAGGTGATGTTGGACGCGATATCCCTGGAAAGTCTGAGTGCTGCCGTCATCCATGTGCACCGGCAACGTCACCGCCATCGAGCGCTTCGGCAGCATCAGGCGGTCGCGATCGTTTTTGTCGATCTGGAGGTAATCGGCGATGACCTGGAACTGATCGCAGGCCATTTTAAAAACTTCGTCGTCGTAAATGCTCATGCTCATAAGGCGAAGCCGGAAGGGAGAATGCCCCGGCGAGGAATTCAGGTGGTATTTGAACGTGGGCAGAGGGGGCGTCAAATTTAATTCGCGATTCGGGAAGCGAGGTGCGAGAAACGCGATAATGAAAATTGAGACGCTCGCGGTCCATGCCGGCCACGAAGTCGATTCGGCGACGGGCGCGGTCGCGACGCCGATTCATCTTTCGACGACGTTCGAGCGAGACGCGGAAGGGAATTATCCGCACGGCTATATTTATGGCCGAAGCGCGAACCCGACCCGGAATGCCTTGGAAAAAGCGCTGGCGGCGCTCGAAGGCGGCGAAGAAGCGGCAGCGTTCGCTTCGGGCCTGGCGGCGGGCAGCGCGGTGCTCCAATCGCTGGCCGCCGGCGATCACGTCATCGCGCCGACGGATGTTTATCATGGGATGACCAAATTATTGCGCGAGGTTTATGCGCGCTGGGGCCTGGACGTGAGTTTTGTCGACATGACGCAGCTCGACGACGTGAAAGCCGCGGCGAAAAAGAACACGAAACTGATCTGGATCGAGACGCCGTCCAATCCGCTTTTGAAGGTCACAGACGTCGCGGCGGTGGCGGAAATCGCTCATGCGGCTGGTGCGATCTGCGCGTGCGACAACACCTGGGCGCCGATCGTGCAGCGGCCGCTCGATTTGGGATGCGATGTCGTGATGCATTCGACGACGAAATATCTTGGCGGCCATTCCGACGTGACTGGCGGCGCCATTGTCGCAAAAACGGCGAACGATTTTTTTGCGCGCCTCC
>DATILK010000511.1:0-3348 GCA_035476555.1 Chthoniobacterales bacterium
GTCGTCCTCGAACAATCGGTGAAAATGGGCGTCGAGAACCTTATCGGTCACGGCACCGTGATCGGGTCGGCGCCGCAGGATGCGAGCTTCGATCCCAAAACGAAGAGCGGCGTGGAGATCGGAAATGGAAATGTGATTCGAGAACACTGCACGATCCATCGCGGCACGGCTGAAGGAAGCGTGACGATGCTCGGCGATCGCAATTTTCTCCTCGCCGGCGCGCACGTCGGACACGACAGCAAAGTCGGCAACGATGTGGTGATGGCGAACGATTCGCTGCTCGGCGGACATGTTCAGATCGGCGACGGCGCTTTTCTCGGCGGTGGCTCGATGTTTCACCAACATACGCGAGTCGGTCGTCTGGCCATGGCGCAGGGGCGAACAACGAGAAGCGTTCCACCGTTTGTCACCGCGGTGGCGAATTTCGCGCTGGGAATTAACTCGGTCGGGTTGCGCCGCGCGGGATTGAGCGCGGAGGAGCGCGCCGAAATCAAACGGGCTTTCAAACTTCTTTATCGCAGCGGACTGAACACGAAACAGGCGCTGGAAAAAGCGGCCGAAATGAAATTCGAAATGCCGGCGCGGGAGTTGATCGACTTCGCCGCGAATCCGGGCAAGCGCGGATTTGTTTCCTACCGAGCCGGACTCGAGAGCGACGAATAGTCGAGCGCGAGAAACGCGAGCATCCGTCCGGTGCGACCTTTTTCGGCGCGATAGGAATAGTAGCGCGTTAAATCGCACGCCGTGCAGACGCCGTTGTCGTGAATGGAATTGACACCGAGCGCCCGGCATTGCCGAACGATTTCGCCCGCGAAATCGATCTCATAATGCGGCGGCCGAATGCACGGACTGAGTTGCACGATCAGATCGGAGGGGCGCGAACCGAAATGGACGGTCATCGCTTTGATCGCGTTCGGCACGATGCCCGACTCGGTCCCTTTTTTTCCGGAATGGACGAGCCCGATGGCGGAACGAACCGGATCGACAAGGTAAACCGCGCAACAATCCACCACGTAAATTCCCAGACAGATTCCGCGCTGGTCAGTAATGATGCCGTCGCAGTCTGCGAAACACTTATCGGCGGAGGGCGAAACGTTGACGACCGCAATCTCGTTCCCATGGATCTGCTGAGCCGTGATGAACGGCATCGTGGAAACCGCATGATCGGCGCGGATGGATCGGTGGACGCTGTCCAGTCGCGCGAGCACATCCGCTTTGTCATGCGACATCTCAATGCCGGGCACGCGCAAGGTGAATCCGTGGATGATACGCGGCACTGCACTCAGCGCCGCGAACTGTTCCGCCGGAAGCTGAGCGTCGCTCACTTCGGAGAAATCGTGCGGGTCCGCGTCGTGTTTGTGGGAATGGGCGGCCGGTTACCGGCGTGATTCAATTCGAGCGGTCCGGGCTTCGGCGCCGGAGTCGGCTTCGCGTCGGTCCTGGTTTTGTCGCGCGTCTTGGTTTCATCGAGCTCGTTCGAATAAACAACTTCGGTCGCAGTCACGCGATCGAACTCGGCCAGGGCCACGTTGTAATTATAGAGGGCCTGAACCCGATTTGATTCGGCCTGCGTGACCTGCACGCGCGAATCGAGGACTTCCAACTGCGTGCCCGCGCCCGCACTCAGCCGCGCGCTCGCGAGCCGCAACGCTTCCTGCGCCTGCCCCACGCTTTCTTCGGTCGCCTTCACCAATTCAGCGCTCTGTAGCAAATTCGAATCCTGTTGCTGCACTTCCAGCTCGACCTGTCGATTGGCGTCATCGAGCGTGATCTTCGATTGCTCGAGGACCGCGCGCGCCTGTTTCACACTGCCATAAGTGGCGCCCCAATCCCAAATCGCCCAGCTTCCGGTGCCGCTGAAAACATAGCCCGAGCGCACCGCGTTGATGTTTTCGCTGATCGGTGAGCTTCGAAAATCTTCACCTGCGCTGACGCTGAACTGCGGAAAATAACCGGCGCGCGCTACGTTCACCTCGGCGGCATTCGATAACACGATCGCTTTCTGTTGTTTCAAGAAAGGCCGGCGCTCTTTCGCGAGCTCGATCGCAAACGGCAGCGGAATATGCCTCGGGTGAAACTGCAACGTGCCCACTGCTTCCAAGGGCGGCTGCCCGGCGCGACTCGGGTCGAAATCGAGCCCGAGCGTCTTTGCCAGCTGAAGCACTGAGATGCGATAGTTATTCTGGGCGGCGATGAGCAGCGGATATTGGTTCGAAAGCGCGACCTGCGCTTGAAGGACGTTGAACCGCGGAACGGTGCCGGCTTCAAATCGATTCTGCTGATCCGTCAACTGGCTCTTGAGCAGATTCACCGAAGACTCCTGCACGTTGATCAGCTCCCGGTTCAGCAAAACCTGATAGAACTGCTGCTTCACGGTGGAGACCACCACATCGATCGAGTTCCGAAACGCGTAATAGCTGCTGTCCCGCGTGAAAGCCGCGGCGCGAATATTCGAGATGATGCGGCCGCCGGCGAAAACCACCTGGGTCGCCGCGATCGAGACAGAATATTGCGTGGGCACTCCAGAAAGCCCGCCACCGGAGCTCGATGAGATCGAACCGAGATGCGGATCGGTGTTTTGAATATCCAGCGTCATTTCGATCTTCGGGAGAATTGCCGCGCGCATCTGAATGTAGAGGCCTTTCGTTCGCTCGATGTCCTGGCGCGCTCTTTGAATGTCGGCGTTCCGCTGCAAAGCGGTAAGCACCGCCTGGTCGAGCGTGAAACGGGGCACGGCGGTCCTGCGTTGGCGCAGCTCGGTGAGTGTTTCAGTTCCCGCAAAAAGGAGAGGAGCGAGCGGGATGAGAGCCAGCGCCGCGGCGCAGAGCGAGAGAGAAATGGAAACTTTTCGCATTAGGTTAAGGACGCAGGATCGGCAGGTTCAAAGTCGGCGAGGAGCGAAGAGATCGGGGCTGTTGGCGCTGCGTCTTATGCAGTCGGCGTGCCGCATCCTCTGGCTGTAACCTAAACTGCTTTCGAATAGTAGTTTAAAAATCTGAGGTTGATTCGCGGGCCCGTTGATCCTTCCCGAGTTCGGGATCAACGCGTTCCATTTTCGAAACGCCGCGACGTAAGCAAAACTTTTCTGGAGGGCCGGCGCACCGGCGGTTCGGGAGCTTCCTTCGCCTGGCAGTAATTGTAAATCTTGGTGTAAATCTGGAGCCACGCCTTTTGCTCGGCCTGGGTGAGGTGCGTCATCACCTTCATTAGATTGCCGACCATTTCCTCACGAATCCGCCGCACCAGCGCGGTTCCTTTTTCGGTAATGCAAACCATTACCTTGCGCCGGTCTTCCCGCGCGCTCGAACGCACTACGTATCCGAGATTTTCCAGCCGATCGACGAGGCC
>DATILK010000512.1:0-2683 GCA_035476555.1 Chthoniobacterales bacterium
GCCGGCGCGACGATCGCGCTGGTCGTTGTCGTGGTTGTGTTCAGCCTGGTGTGGATTGCGATCATCGTCGCGTTTTCATTGATCTCGCATTTCATGGTCCCGGTGATGTACCGACGGCGTTGTTCCGCCCGCGAAGCGTTCGTCGATGTCTCGAAGCTGATCCTCGCCAATCTGGGACCGTTTATTTTGTTCGTTCTTTTCGGGATCGCGCTCGCTCTGGGGGTCGCAGTTGTCGGCACGATGGTCGTGTGCCTGACTTGTTGCGTGGGCGGGCTGCCCTATATCAGCACCGTCTTGCTTTTGCCGGCGATCGTGTGGCTGGCAACCTTCAAACTTTTGTTTCTGCGCCAATTCGGCGACCCGTACGATGTCTGGGCGAACACCGCGATTCCCGCGCCTTCGACGTTGCCGCCGCCGCCGACTGCGCCAGCCTGATTACCAGACCGGAGCTTTTTTCGTCGACGCCGTGTCATCGGGTAAAACTTCGAGTCGCACCCGGGCCGATCCTTCGCGCAGCATGTCGAGCTGCGCGGCCGCTTCCTTGCAAAGATCAATCACCGACCGGTGATCGGTAATGCCGCGATCGGTGATCCGGACAACGACGGATTTTCCATTCGCGATGTGAGTGACGCGGACCTTGGTCCCGATCGGCAAACGATTATGCGCGGCGGTCAATTCGTCTTTGCCGGCGCGACGTTTCGCGAGCGAATTTGGCGGGACATTGTACCATTTGGCCACTCCTTCGATTTTTTTTGATGGCGTGATGGGCGCGTTCGGTGAGCTCAACATTTGACCCGACAACTCGGCGGCTCGGCCTAACGACAGGATGGCGAGCGCAAGGCAGACGCAGGTGCGCCACCCGAGATTATTTCGCAGTAACGGCATAACGTCCCTCCCGGATCACGTCGCGAATTTTGCGAGCGAGCGTTTGGGGCGTGAAAGGTTTCTGGAGCAGTTCGTGGCGCGGATCGAGGTCGCCGTGATCGCCGATGTCGTTATCTGAGTAACCGGAAACATACAGGACCTTCATGTCGGACCGGAGCGCGCAAAGCTTGGCGGCCAGCTCGTGGCCATTCATGTGAGGCATGATGACGTCGGTGACGAGAAGATGAATGTCGCCGTCGAATTCCTCCGCGACGTTGAGCGCTTCGATCCCGTCCCGGGCGCAGATGACGTTGTAACCCTGGTGCTCGAGGACTTCGCAAACCAGCTCGCGAACAATGTCTTCGTCCTCGACCACGAGGACGGTCTCGAAGTTTTCCGATTTCTCCACCGGTTTGAGCGGCACCCGCGTGTAATCGACCGGCGCTAATTCGACCGGCAGATAGATCCGGAAAACGCTGCCTTTGCCGAGTTCGCTTTCCACCGAGATGCCGCCGCCGGTTTGGCGCACGATCCCGTAAACGGTGGCCAACCCGAGACCGGTTCCTTTGCCCGGTCCCTTCGTGGTGAAGAAGGGCTCGAAGATATGCGACATCGTTTCCTCGTCCATGCCCGCGCCGGTATCGGTGACGGAAAGCATGACATATTCGCCGGGCTGGAGGGATTCGGAGAGCTGGAAGGCCTCCGTTCGATCGAGCATCACATTTTCCGTGCGGATGATGAGCTTGCCTCCGCGGGGCATGGCGTCCCGGGCATTCACGCCGAGATTCAACACGACCTGTTCGAGCTGGCTCGGGTCTGCTTTGACGCGGCCGTTTTCCGCATTCGGATGCGATTGCAAATCGAAGCGCTCGCCGATGACGCGCCGAAGGAGGCGCTCCATTTCCACAACCAGCTTATTCAGGTCGATCACTTTCGGTTGCAGGATTTGTTTGCGGCTAAAGGCCAGCAATTGCCGGGTGAGCGCCGCTGCCTGTTCGCCCGCTTTGCGAATCAATTCCGCATTCTGTTTCGCGAGCGAATTGCTGCTCGTCCGCGTCGCGATGAGTTCGGCATAACCGATGATCGCCGTCAGCAGATTGTTGAAATCGTGCGCGACCCCGCCGGCGAGCCGGCCGACTGCTTCCATTTTTTGGGAATGGCGGAGCTCTTCCTCGCTCTTGCGGAGGGCTTCTTCGGTCGCGCGCCGTTCCTCCATTTCGCGCACGAGATTATCGCGCTGCTCGAAAAATTTGTTCGTCGTTCGCGCCAGCTCGCCGAACTCAGAATGGTCCGAGCACATGCGCTCGATCGGTTTCAGATCGTTGCGCTTCAATGTCTCCATGATTTTGCGCAGCGGCTGGCTCACCCAGCGGACAACCGACCAGTAAATCCCAAGGAGCAGGACACCGGCGAAAATGAAAAGCGATATGATCAGCCGCTCGTTCGACCGGTTGAGCAAGCGCACGACCGGCATTTCGTTTTTTATAACCAGATACCCCACCGGCTTTCCGTCCCAGCCCGGCAACGTTTTCGTAAAAATCGTCAGACCGTCTTCGACGATTTCGATCGGCCTTGTCTCGGGAGGCGCCAGACGCAATTTTGCGTTGGAAAAAAGCGACATGTCCTCGAGCGGCGGTCCGTTCCAGAGCCGACCGACAAAGAAATAACCCTGCTGCGGAGTTTGCCGCCCGTAGTCTTTTGAACCGTGCACGGTCGCGCCGCGGATCTCCATTACCTCGTTCTTGATCTTTACGAAGAAATGCGCCTCGGGTTCTTTGGCGAAAAGTCTGGCGAATGCTTCGCCCGGGATGGGAAGGGG
>DATILK010000513.1:0-1648 GCA_035476555.1 Chthoniobacterales bacterium
TGTCCTCGATTTCGCCTTGCATGCCCTTTTCGCTGCCGACCGCAACCACGGAAATGTAAACCGCGTCGTCGGAACTCTGGCCCCAAACTCCATTTTCAACGGCCTTCGGTTTCCACGAATCCGGCATGTCGATGGAAGCGATCGCGAAGTCCTCGTTTGGGAGTTTAAACGTCTTGGCGTCCGCGGCGATAACGCTGAGAAAAACGACGGCAATGAGTGTGATGAGTTTTTTCATAGTTAGGTTGGTAGCGCAGAATAAACGCCAGCCAATCGGTGGCGGCAACACGATATCTTGCGAGTAAGATTGAATCCGAAGTTGAACACCGACCTGGAAACGTGGTTGCAGGACAAGTTCGCCGAGATGGGGGACGCGCTCGGCAGGACCGCGCCACTGTCGGGTCTTCGAATCGCCCCGCCGCTCGCGGAATGGGAGGCGAACTATTTTCTTAAGGGCCTGGACGAAAATTTATTTCGGGTCACCGCGGGTGGTGAAGTCGAAAGCATTCTCTTGCGCGGCGACGAAGCCGGCGGCGAGTCCCGCGCGTACCGAATCTTTTCGGCGGAACCGCCACGGCTGTTGCGCGAAAACGTTTGTCAGCTGGCCACGGCGGCACGGCTGATCGTTGAGCGAGGCTGGCTCCCACGGCACATCTTTGTCGAGCCGGGCACGCCGCAGCATCATTCTCACCCGGACAGCTTCGATTTGCTCGTGCGATCGGCGAACGGAAAAATTTTAATCTGGATCGAAGTCAGGCGGACTGCGATCGAGCTGGAGAAATTGATCGCGGATTTGCGAGCCTGCTCCCGACGCGGACCGCACGCCCATCAAGATTGCGGTTTCCCGCAGAACCATCCGCGCCACGAATTTTGCGTGGCAAACCAACCATCGTATCTCTGGGCCGTCGCGCCTGACGGAGAAATGGTTTTGGCGGTGAATTGCGACGGGGCCCTTCTGGAACTGGAGCCGTTGGCGTCGCTGCCGCCGCGCAGTTTATTTGAGCTCGGCAAAGCCTAGCGCTTGCCCTGAACGCTGAGCTCCCATCGATAACCGTCGAGATCGCGAAACCAAATTCCCCTGTGGGGCGAGCCCGGCGCTTCCGGTCCGATCTCGTTACCGGGATCTTCGAGCCTCACTTTTTGTTTCCGCAAATGCCCGAGCGCTTTTCGCAGGGCGGCCATGCTTGGGAGATGAAACGACATGTGACCAAACGTTTCTGGCGACGGCCGGCCCTTGTGCAGCGCGATCGTCACATTGTCGTTCCCGATCGCGATCCCGCCGTCGAATTCAAATTCCTTCTTCAAGCCGAGCGCGCGCTCGAACCATTTCGCGCTTCGTTTCGGACTGCGCACCGCCAGCCCAAAATGACCGACGACCCCGACCGTAAATGGAACCTTGCTGCTCATGTCACTGAAGAAACCGCGGCAACCGTCTCACGGCAAATCGCGTGACCAGCGTCACCGCGACAAAGGCTCCCGCCGCGGTGGAATAAAAACTTTCTCGCAGGATCGCGCCCATACCCATCGCAATCAGACATCCGAGGATGACCAGAACGATCGTGCACTGTCGAACGGTAGCGCGCCATTCGCGGAGCCGCAGGTCCGGATCGGGATCGCCACGACGCTGGGCAAGTGCTCGCCAGCGCAACGT
>DATILK010000514.1:0-2063 GCA_035476555.1 Chthoniobacterales bacterium
TCGCGCAACTTTAGGTAGAGCTGCGCGATGTTGAGCCCGGCCAGATTGATCCCGTTGTAAATGCCGTGGTGGTTCGGATCGTTTTCGTGGAGGAACGAATTGTACCATTCCTGGAAATTGTGGTTGAGCATCAGGTTCAACTCCAAGTGCAAATGCGCCCGCTCGCGATTGATTCCCGCTCCGGTGTAACCCATCACCGCGATCTGCTGTCCGCGATGCACCGCCTCTCCAGCTCGAACGTCAATTTTACTGAGATGCCCGTAGAGACTGAAATAAGGCGAGCCGCCCCAGCGATGTTCGATCACGATGTAATTCCCGTAGTTTGAATAACCGGGAACCGAATTCGTGTAGACCACTTTGCCGTCGGCGATCGCGCGCACTTCGTCCAACGGCTCGCCTCGCTCATCGCGATGCAGGCAGCGAATGTCGATGCCTTCGTGAAAGCGGGTGTAAACAACGCCGGCGCGCGTCTGTACCGGATCACGCACGAAACCGTATTGGCCGCCTTCCCACGGCGTCGATTTTTCACCGCCGTAATCGCGCTGGACATATTGATAGAAGTCCGGCCCGCCACCGTGAAAAATCGCGTCATTGTCGGTCGGCAACGCCAGATCGACAGTCGCCGTTTCTGTCTGTGCCACAGCCATGACTTGAAACGAGCAGACCACGATCAGGATGACTAATATTGAACGCATCCGAATTAGCGTTTTCGTTTTTGTCCGATCAGTCGCCAGTCCTTTTTCATCAACTCGATGTCGGCTTTGGTCAGTCCGGATGCGATATAAATCCGGCCGTCGGAAACGCGGCGGTCGATCTGCAATTCGGTGATCGACCGGCCATTGATCAGGACAAAAAGCAAACTGCCACGCCGCTCGATGCTGAGCGCGTCGAGCGCGAGACGGCCGTGTTCATCCAGTTCAAAGAGCGCGCCGTAATTTCCATCGCCAGCCGAGTATGGATAAAAGGCGACCACGTCGCGTTCGGACAAGCGTGGCATGCGCTCGATCGCGACCTGTTTTCCGGAAAACAATGCGCGAACGGAGCTGGAGAAGACGGCCGTATCGTTTGGGTTCGCTTCCGCGTGGACGCGAAATATACAATGGCGATCTTTACCCGCGACGGAAACGACGAAAAGTGCCACAATCAGACTCGCGAAAATGGATTTCATGATCGATTGATAACGCTACCTTTTCGTGTTTAACCCGTCGATGATTCGTCTTGCCATCATTTTTTCGATCCTGCTCGCCTTGGCCGCTGGTCTGCCGGCGCAGGAAACCGGGCCGGAGCCTTCGGCCGCACCAGAAACAAGGCCGTCGGCAGCAACGACCCCGGTTCCGACGCCGGCACCGATTACAACCACAACTTTGAAGAAGCGAGGCCTCTTCGGCCGCATCCTGCATCCGTTTTCCTCATCCGAAGTCCTGCCAAAATACAACGATCGCAAACTGCGCGGATTGATTCTCGACCTCCAGGTCTCACCCCAGCCGGTGCGGCTCTCGGAGGTTCGACAAATGGAAGTCAAAGTGACTGTGACTAACATGGGCAACCACATGATCCCGCTCGATTTCCCGACCGATCAACGAATCGAGGTTCAATTGCTCAATGCCGCCGACGCCGTCCTGACCAAATGGTCTGAGAACCACGCCATTAAAGACAAGCCCGGGACCATTCTAATCAATCCGGGGGAGCACGTCGAATACAAGGAAAACATCGCCACCCGCGATCTGACACCGGGTCGAGTCTTTACCGCCGACGTTTTTTTTCCGAAATATCCCGAGCTTCACGTCCGGCAGAAATTTCTGACCGAACCGTAGGCGGAAAAGGTGGATCGAGCAGTCCCTTGTCCGCCGACGGACGGACTCGTCCCGTGGCGAGCTCGATGTTATAAATGTCGGCGAAGCCGAGTAGCTTTAGCATCGTCCCCGAAAGCGTTCGGGGCCGATCCACCATGAAACTTTTCAGCGATTATCATTCCCATCCGCAAGGACATCGCGTTCAACCGTATTCGCGAGAACTGCTACAGCCGTGGGTCGACAGCGCGCGCGCCCGCGGATTGAACGATA
>DATILK010000515.1:0-9087 GCA_035476555.1 Chthoniobacterales bacterium
TTCGGCCAGATTGAGTTTTAGCTGGTCGTGGAAATACAGGACCATCAGCTGATCCGAGCTGTTGCGAACCGCGCCGGTGCAGGCGTAGGCCACGGCATAGAACCAAATCAGCGGATGCGTGAAGATGGTTGTGAACGATTCCCGGATGCTCGTACGGCTGCCGGTATCCCCGCTCTCTGCCTTCTCGATCAGGCCGTGGTAGCCGGCTTCCTCCGGCGTGTCCTTGACGAAAATGGCGAGCAGCACCGCAGCCAGAGCGACGACCAGCGGCGGAATGCGAAACAGCCAATGCCAGTTGTCCTTCGCCACGACCCAAACGCCGACGGTAAAACCGGCGAGAATGATGGGCGCGAGATTGTTGATCGCGAACTGACCCAGTTGGATCATGAACCCGAAGATGCCGGCGAAGGTGCCGCGCTCGGTCCGGCGGAACCAGGCGGCGTTCATCTTGATCATGCCCGGCGCGCCGAACGACTGGAAGTAACCGTTCATGAGCCAGATCGCGGAGAAGGTGGCGAACGTGCCGGCGAAAGAAGCGAACCCAAAGATAAGGTTGATGAGAACCGTCCCGGCGGCCCCGATCAACATCGCGATTTTGCCGCCAATCCGATCGGTGAGAAGTCCGTTCACCAACTGTCCCGCGCCGTAGGCGATCGACCAGGCGCTGAGCATACCGGTGATCTGGAAGGTGCTGAATCCGAACTCGGCCACCATGCCGGGCGTCGCGAACCGGAAATTATACCGGCACATGTAAAACGAGGCGTAGAGCAGGCCGATAACGAACCAATTCAATCCCCGCCGGGGACGAAAGCCGGTTGGATAGGCGGCGGTAGGAAAGTCAGACATTCTGAAGCGCGGAGCATGTCGCCGCAGCCCGGATCAGACAACGAAAAAGAGCGAGCGGCAGTTGCGCTTCTCGTGACGCTCTCGCAGGGTGACTCAGACAATATGAATATCGAATCGCTCCATATCGGAATGAAGGTGCGCCATCCGCAGTATGGCGCCGGACTCGTCAGGTCGCTGACGGAACACACGGCGGAAATCGCGTTTGACGACGCGCCGCGGACGATCGCGCCGGCATCGAGCGATCTCCAACCGGCGGAAGCGACGGCGACTTTGAGCGAGCTTCAGGTCCCGCTGGCGAATCTGATCCGCGAAACGGCGCACGCGACTGTGGACGCGCTCGGGTTGGAAAAGAAGGATGTCGTCGTGGAGGGCCTGGCGAACCGCTGGCAGCGCGGAACCCTCGTCATGCAATCGGCGGACACTTCACTCCAACCGAAGGAAGTGCCGCTCGAAACTTTTTTTCACAAGATCGTGATGATCCGCAACAACCTGCGAGTTCTCGAACAGAAAGTGAACGCGAGCGAGAAGTTGAGCGATGCCGACAAATTCGAGCTCCAGCAATACATCACGCGCTGTTACGGCTCGATGACAACGTTCAACGTTTTGTTCAAGGACAAGGACGACCAATTCCGCAGCGGAAGTTAGGCCGCTCCCTGGCTGACAATCAGCACAACGGCAAACAACGCGCAGATGATTCCTGCGATCTGGGCGCGGCTGAGATGTTCGTGCAAAATCCAGCGCGCGAGGAGAACGGTGCTCGCGGGGTAAAGCGACGCGAGGGTCACGACG
Organism: Chthoniobacterales bacterium; assembly: GCA_035476555.1. Lineage (GTDB taxonomy): Bacteria > Verrucomicrobiota > Verrucomicrobiia > Chthoniobacterales > UBA10450 > AV80. The sequence goes on from DATILK010000515.1 coordinate 1,636, forward strand.
ACGCTGAGCGGTCCGATTCGCGCCGCCGTCATGTAAACCGCGTTTGCGGCCATATCGAGCGCGCCGCCGAGTGTCGCCGTGCCGGCGGCCATCCGATCCATTAACAGAGTGCGCTTCGCCGCGAATGCGATCGCAACGAAAAGAGTGATCGACGAAATGCGCGCCGCGATGAGCGGCCACATGCCGGCGGCCGTGCTGGTCCGCGCGAGCGAGAGAAAGAAAATGCCGACAGAGATTCCGGAAAGAAGCGCCAGACCGAAGCCCGGCGGAAAACCGCGGGGCGTTGCAGCGATCGCTGTGTTCTGCGTTGAAGCCGGCCGGCTCACGAGAAGAATCGCGAGGAGGGCGAGTGCGACGCCGGCAAACGTCAACGGACGCAACCGTTCGCCCATCGCGAACGAGAAAAGAACTGGAATCATCGCAGCGATGACGGCCGTCGTTGGCGCGACGACTGCCATCGTGCCGACGGCGAGCGCGCGATACAAAAACGCAACGCCGATTCCACCGCTGAAGCCCGCACTAAATCCCCAAATCCAATCGCGCGAGGAAACAGTAGATGCCGGCAGGAATGGAAGAGCGAGTAAGAGCAAAACCAGCCCTGCAAATTGCGACCAGACAACTGTTGCGATCGTGTTGGCCCGCCGCGCAGTTAATCCGCCGAAAAAATCCGCGGAGCCGTAAAGAACCGCGGAGCCGAGCGCGAGCAATTCAATCATGTTGTAGCCGGGATCGATGATCCCGGCCGAGCTTCGATGGTTATGCCAATGGCCGCGATCATCGATCGCGGCTACAACCCCTTCTTCGGCAGCTTTTGTTTGAGCGTCTCGACGGGCTCAAACAGGTCGCCCAATTTCTCGACCCGCTGCAAAACTTTGGCGGATGGGAAGACAAGCAGGTTCGCGTTTTTCTTTTTCAAACAGTTGCCGACCTCGTCCCACGTCACCGGTGTCGAAACCGTCGGCTGCTCCTTCGCCCGCAGCGAGTAAACGTTCACCGTCGTCTTGTGTTCGTCGTTCTGGCTCCAATCGACGAACACTTTTCCTTCGCGCAATGCGCGCGCCATTTTGGAAATGACGAGCTTCGGATGTTCGCGCTGCAAATGTTCGGCGAGCGCACGCGACAACGCTTTCGTGTCGTCGAAGGTCGCGGCGGTATTGAGCGGCACATAGACTTGTAATCCTTTTGAGCCGGAAGTTTTCGCCCAGCTTTTCAATTTCATTTTCGCCAGGAGATCGCGGAGCCAGAGGCCGACCTGGCAGCATTGAACAATGTCGGCCGGCGCACCGGGATCGAGATCAAAAACCATCATCGTGGGGCGGGCGACGTCCTTTTTCCGAGCGAGGGAAGTATGCAGCTCGATGTCGGCGAGATTGGCGGCCCAGACGAGCGTGGGCAAATCCTGCGCGAGGCAATAGTGCATGTCGCGTTGATTGCCTTCGCTCCAAACCTTCGCCGTCTTCACCCAGTTCGGCCGATGGACCGGGCAATTCTTTTCGTAAAAGAACGGCTGATCGACGCCGTTCGGGTAGCGCTTCATGGTGAGCGGCCGGTCTTTCAAATGCGGAAGCAGCACCGGCGCGATGCGGATGTAGTAATCGATGAGCTGGCCTTTCGTGAATCCGGCTTTCGGATAGAGGACCTTGTTCAGGTTCGAAACGGCGAGTTTTTTTCCCTCGACGATCAGCTGCGCTTTATCGCTCATAAGTCAGATACGGCCCATACGAGTTATGCGAAAAACCGCTCGGGCGAAAGGAGCGGCTGCGGCCGGCAAATGCGCCCTACGCAATGCTCCCAGCTTTCGTGCCCGCTTAAAATCTCGATCTCCACCCGGAGAAAATAAATCGGCACATCGGGTTTCGTCAGGCGTGGAAAACGGACGGCGTCTTTTTCGGTGGTGACGATCATCTCGAGGTCGCGCCGGACGCAACGAGTGATGAAGCTGTTCAGTTCCGCTTCGGTGTAGCGGTGATGATCGGTATAACGCTTCGACAGTTCGAGGCGCGCGCCGAGTGTCTGTAGACCTTCCTCGAAGCTTTCCGGCGCGGCGATGCCGCAAATGGAGCCGATGTAAGTGTCGCGCAGGCGGTCGAGCGGAATCTGTTCGCCGGTCAAAACGTTCTGCAGGTGGAGCGGCTGGTGCGCGCACTCGATGATTTCTGCGGTGCGATTGTAGCGGCGAATCCGCCGGATCAACTGGTCGTTAGGCTCACCGGTGCTCTTGGTGATGAAGATGTAACTGGCGCGGCGGAGATTGCGCGGCGGCTCGCGAAGAGTTCCGCGCGGCAGGAGATGTTCGTTCCCGAAGGGCGCCTGCCGATCGATCAACACGATATCGAGGCGGTGTTTGAGGTGAAGATATTGGAGACCGTCATCGAGCAGAAGAGTGTCGGCTTTTAGTTCCTTGATTGCGAACAGGCCGCTCTTTACCCGATCCTTGTCCACCAGGACGATGACGTCCTTGAGATTGTTCGCCAGCATGTAGGGCTCGTCGCCGGCCGTTAACGAATCCAGCAGCAGCGTTTTTCCATCGGACACAATGCGTGGCGGCTCGGGACTCTTTTTCGCGAACGGATTCCAGGATTTTTTTCCGGAACGCCGCGGAACGCTCTTGTAACCGCGACTCAGAATGGCCACGCGTCGCCCGCCCGCCCGCAAGGCGCGCGCGAATTTTTCCACGATCGGAGTTTTGCCGGTGCCGCCGACGGTGAGATTGCCGATGCTAATGACAAGACAGCCAAGAGTGTGCTCTCGCAAAAGTCGGTGGCGATAAAGGAAAAGCCGCAGTTGCACGAGTCGCTCGTAGACAAACGACAGCGCGTAAAGCAGCGAGCGAAGCAATGCCGCCCGCACGCCGTGGCGACGTTCGAGGATCACGTCGATCGCAAATTGCTCGAGGCTTTCCGTGCGCTGGCTCATTCGAAGCGAGGATGGCGGATGGAGGATTGCGGATTGTGAAGAATGCGGGCGCCGCGGTTGTCAGCGGTTGTAACAAGTGTGCGGGCGCCGGGAGAGTCGGCCGCGGCTAGCATGGCGTCCGCGATTTTTTGCGGCGATCGAAGAGAGACGGCGCAGATAGTTGAACCCGAGCCGCTGAGGAACGCGCCGAGCGCGCCCGCGGATTCGGCGGCCTCGATCACGGCATCGAGGAACGGAATCAGCTTTTTTCGAAACGGCTGGTGAAGATGATCGACGAACGCGCCGCGCAGGGTCGCGTATTCGCGGGAGGCGAAGGCGGCGGTGATTGCGGCGACGTTTTGCAAATTCTCAATGGCCTGCAATCGATCCACCCGAGCGGGAAGAAGAGCGCGCGCTTTGTTCGTCGCGACTTCGAAATCGGGAACGAGAAGGATGAAATGCAATTGGGAAGCGACCGTAAACACCTGGCGCTCGCCACCGCGCACGACATTGAATCCGCCATAACAAGCGGGCGCAGCATTGTCGGGATGGCCTTCGAGCTGCGCACCGATTTCAAATAATTCCCGGCGCTGAAGTGGCCGCTCGGCCAATTCATTCAACCCATCGAGAACTCCGAGCCGGACGGCGGCGCTGCTCCCGAGTCCACGGGATTGCGGAATGTCGCCCACGATGGCGCAGTTGAACGCAAAAGGTTTGATCGAAGCGCGATCGAAGAAAGCGGCGCCGGCCTCGCGAACCATTGCGGCCGCCGGTTCCCCTCGCCCGCGTGAAATCGTGACTTCATTATATATATGCAGCGCCACGCCCAGGCAGTCGAACCCGGGGCCAAGATTGGACGTGCTCGCGGGCACGCGGACGGTAACCTGTTGCATGGTTGGTAAGGCGAGACTCGGTCGAACCGCAGCCGCGCCATTGTAACCGGCAGGCTTCAACCGGCAAGAGACGGACAACCGGGCGACCAAAACCGAATGAGTAAGTGACCGCCGATTGCCGCCGCCCTGCGCCATGAGAATGTCCCAATGGATCGATCCCGAATTACACCGGGATTTCATCGCGCAAGAGACTAACGCTCTGCGCCTGTGTACCGCGCCGGATGGATGGGTGGAGCGTTACGGCGTCGACGTCCTCATTTCCTACAAGACGGAGGCCGCGCTCGAAAAATTGAAGACTGAGCTTTGTCTCTGGGCGCTCAATGTCGATTTCACATTTCGCCGCGTCTTCGCGCGTTTTCTTCCCAAACAAAACTCGGAGCGCGAAGCACCGCGGCTGATTCTCGGCGATCCGGACACGAACCTGCAGAGCACCGCTCTCGAGCGAAATCTTTGTTACGCGATCGATTTCAGCGCGGGATATTCCGTCGGTCTCTTCATCGATCAGCGAGAAAATCGACGGTTCGTCCGCGATCTTGCCCCAACGGCGCTTCTAAACTGTTTCGCTTACACCTGCTCGTTTTCCGTCGCCGCCGCCACCGTCGGCGCCAACACGGTAAACGTCGATCTCTCCAAAAAATCGCTGGCCCGCGGCCGCGAGAACTTCGCGCTCAACTCCGTGCCGACAACCGACCATCGCTTCATCGCCGATGACGTGATGGCCGTACTGCCGCGCCTTGCGCGAAAGGGCGAAAAGTTCGACGCGATCATTCTCGATCCACCCACGTTTTCACGGACGCATCGCGGCAAGGCCTTCCAAGTCGAGCACGATTTCGAGACGCTGCTGCTCGCCGCGCTCGAAGTGGCGGCGCGGAATGCGCGTATTTTGCTTTCGACGAATTGTTCGACCCTCGGCGCGCCAGCCCTCGAAGTGATGGGCCGCTTCTGTTTGAAAGCCACGCGGCGGGCCGGCGATTTCCATCGTGAGCCTCCCCTCCCCGATTTTCCTCCAGGCCTGGGAGCCGCGACAGTTTGGTTGACGCTACGCTAGATTTAAAGCACGCGACAAACGCGCAGGATTCGATAACTAGGTAGCATGGACGAAGAGTTTTCTGGAGCCTCTGGCGACATCGCGGAACGCGGACTGCGTTATACGAAAGACCAGCTCGAGCAATTGCTCGAACAAACCGAAGAATACGTGCGGGAAAATCCGACGCGCTCGGTTGCGTACGCGCTGATCGCTGGATTCATCCTAAATCGTCTGCCGATCGGGCGGATTCTTAGCGCGCTCGTGCGTCTGGTATTCATCGCGTTCAAGCCGGCCATCCTGGCATACGGCGCGACGAAATTATATCAGGCGGCGCAGGGCGACGCCGAATAAGCGACGGCTTACTGGTCGAGCGTGAACCCGACCTTCACGGTCACCTGCCATTCGTTGACTTTGCCGTCGACGATCTGGCCGCGGGTTTCCATCACTTCGAACCACCGCATATTGCGGATGGTTTTCTGGGCGCGGGCCAGCGCATTCACCACCGCTTCTTCGATGCTCGTCGCCGACGCGCCCACCAGCTCGATCTTTTTATAAACGTGATCGCTCATGGATTCACTCTTGGGCCGGCTCACGGCGAAAACAAATCAAAAGCGACACGTTTTGATTGAGTGAACCGGCGACATCGCTAGCCTCTTCGTTGCCATGGCGGAAAATATCGAGTCGCACCTGATCGAAAAACGGGTCTTCAAACCGTCGAAGAATTTCGCGAAAGGGGCGCGGATCAAAAGCCTCGAGCAGTATCGGCGGATGTATCGCGAATCGATCAAGCGTCCGGAAAAATTCTGGGCACGCGAAGCGGGCGAGCTGGTCTGGCAGAAGCGCTGGAAAAGCGTTTTGAAATGGAAGGCGCCGTTCGCGCAATGGTTCGTCGGCGGAAAATTGAACCTGTCGGAGAACTGCCTCGACCGCCATCTGAACGGCCCCACGAAGAACAAAGTCGCGATTCTCTGGGAAGGCGAACCGGGGGACAAACGCGCGCTGACCTTCCAGCAATTACATCGCGACGTCTGCCGGTTCGCGAACGTCCTCAAGCGAAACAAGATTCGCAAAGGCGATCGCGTCATCATTTACCTGCCGACCATTCCGGAAGCGGCGATCGCGATGCTCGCCTGCGCGCGGATCGGCGCGGTGCATTCGGTCGTGTTCGGCGGATTCAGCGCGGACAGCATTCGCGACCGGATCGCGGATTGCGGCGCGATCGCGGTGATCACGGCGGATGGGAGTTACCGGCGCGGCGCGATCGTGCCGTTAAAGAAAAATGTCGACGACGCGTTGCGCGGTGGAACGACGGTGAAACGCGTCATCGTTTTTCGGCGTGCCGGCAACGACATTCACATCGAGGAAGGGCGCGACGTCTGGTGGCATCGCGAGCTCGAATACGTGGACGCGCATTGCGACCCGGTCGCGGTCGATAGCGAGCATCCGCTTTACATTCTCTACACGAGCGGATCGACGGGAAAACCGAAAGGCATTCTGCACACGACGGGCGGTTATCTGGTCGGGATTTATTCGACGATGAAGTACGTCTTCGATCTGCGCGACGACGATGTTTACTGGTGCACGGCGGATGTCGGCTGGGTGACGGGCCACAGTTATGTCGTCTACGGACCGCTTGCGAATGGCGCGACGACGTTGATGTATGAAGGCGCACCGAACTGGCCGGAATCGGACCGTCTGTGGCGGCTCGTCGAGGAATACGCCGTCACCATTCTCTACACGGCGCCGACAGCGATCCGGGCGGTGATTCGCTGGGGCGATCATTGGGTGATGAAGCATGATCTTTCCTCGTTGCGCCTCCTCGGATCGGTTGGAGAGCCAATCAATCCGGAGGCCTGGATGTGGTTTCGCAAAGTAGTGGGCGGCGACCGTTGCCCGATCGTCGACACGTGGTGGCAAACTGAAACCGGCGCGATCATGATCACGCCGTTGCCGGGAGCGATCCCGACAAAACCTGGCAGCGCGACGTTGCCGTTCTTCGGTGTCGACGCCGCGATCGTGGACGAACAGGGAAATGAAGTCGGGCCTAACGTCGGCGGGAAATTGATCATTCGCCAACCGTGGCCATCGATGCTGCGGACGATTTACGGAGACAAGGAACGCTACCAGAAACAGTACTGGAGCGAATTCAAAGGACGTTATCTCACCGGCGACGGCGCGCGCCGCGACAAGGACGGATACTTCTGGATCGTGGGGCGGATCGACGATGTCCTGAACGTGGCCGGGCATCGGCTGGGGACTTCGGAAATCGAGAGCGCATTGGTAAGCCACGCGAACGTCGCGGAAGCGGCAGTCGTCGGCCGGCCGGATGACTTGAAGGGCCAGAGTGTAGTCGCGTTCGTGACCGTCAAGGGCGGCGTGACGGTGAGTAATTCGTTGAAAGCGGAATTGCGGGAACACGTCGGCCGTCACATCGGCGCGATCGCCAAGCCGGACGAGATCCGTTTCGCCGAAGCGCTGCCGAAAACGCGCAGCGGAAAAATCATGCGACGTTTGCTGAAGGAAGTCGCCAGCGGCGAGACTGTCACGGGCGATACGACGACGCTGGAGGACCTGAGCGTGCTGGCAAAGCTAAGCGCCGAGGAATAGCTGCACGAATTTACATTGGTGCCGGGCGCA
>DATILK010000516.1:0-8748 GCA_035476555.1 Chthoniobacterales bacterium
TTGCTGATCCCCGCGACATATTTGCCGTCCCACTTGACCCGGAACTTGAAGTTTTTATACGGGTCGAACCGTTGGGTGTTGACTGCGAATTGCGCCATGGGATTGCCTTCTGTTTAGGTTTCGATTTGCCCGGCCATTTGCTGAATCTTGATCACGACAAATTCCGCCGGTTTCAACGGCGCGAATCCGACCAAAATGTTGACGACGCCGAGATTGATATCGGTTTGCGTGGTCGTTTCCTTGTCGCATTTGACGAAGTAGGCGTCCTTCGGCGTCATCCCCTGGAATGCACCTTGCCGGAAAAGATTGTGCATGAACGCGCCGAGGTTAAGACGGATTTGCGCCCAGAGCGGCTCGTCATTCGGCTCGAAGACCACCCATTGCGTTCCGCGATACAAACTTTCCTCGAGGAATAAAGCCATCCGCCGGACAGGAACATATTTCCATTCGGAGCTTCGGTCGTTGTCTCCGTGCAAGGTTCGCGAACCCCACACGACTTTGCCGTAGACAGGAAGTGTGCGCAGACAGTTAATGCCTAGCGGATTGAGCTGCCCGTTTTCGGCATCACTCATTGAAATGGCCAGGCTCGCTGCACCATTGAGGCCGGCCTCACTACCCGCCGGCGCTTTCCAAACACCGCGTTGGGCGTCGGTTCGCGCAAACACTCCGGCGACGAAACCGCAGGGAGGGAAGTCGCGCAGGGCGCGGTTCTGCAAAGGATCCGGCGCATTCACCCATGGGAAAAACAACCCGGCGTTCATCGCATCTGGGCCGGCCAGCGGAGTCACGTTCATCGGCATGTTGGCAACAGTTTCCCCTTCGGGACTGTCCACAATCAGGAAGGCGCGCCGGCGTCGGCATTGACCTTGGAGGGTCGTGATGGTTGCCGCATCCGTTAGACCGGGAACGCAAACAAGATTGAACAGATCAATGCGGTCGGTAACCGTGCCTACCCCAAACAACGCGAGCACTGCATTTTGGAACGCAGCATCGGAGGGACTGAGCACAGTGCCGTCGTCGCCCGCGGTGACGTTATCGAGAGTATCGGTGCTCGTCACTGCTGGCGGAATTGCGGTCGCAGCGACCGTAACTGTGAGGAACCGGGACCGCCCATTAACCATTGTTGCCACGTAGCGAGCGTCGGATTGGTCCATCGACAGGTTTTCGAACGACTCGACGACACTGTTGTTGTCAGGTTCAAAAATTATCTCGATCTTGAATCGGGTGGCGTTTGGCGCCGGACGCGGGGTTGTGCGCACGCTGTAGTCGTTGGCCCAGGCGCCAGGGGAACTCGCCGTGTAAGTGAGATCGCCCACCGTCACGGAAGCAGATACAGCGGTTGCCGGGTCGGCGATGCGCAGGACGTAGGCGTCAGCGCCGCCATTTTCGTAAAATTGCTTCACCGAGTACGGCAGGAGCGTTCGCAGGTCGAGCCCGCCGAATTCCCGTTCGTAATCGGGAAAACTGGAAAGGCGAACTGCGCGGTCGGTGGAGCCGCGTGCGGCCCAACCAATGAACAAGGCGATCGAAGTTGCGACACCGCTGATCGTGCGCACGCCACTGGAAATCTCTTCGATATACACACCGGGATAAGTAAGAGTGGTTGGCATAAGAGTCCGAAGTAGAGGTTGTTTACGGCGTGGCGTCGCGTCCGATCAGAATTTGCACCTTCGCTTCCTTCGCCGTGGCCCCGGAAGTGGCGTTGGTAAAAAACAGCGCGGTCGGCGGGGCGGCATTGTCAAATAGGGAAACCGCCCCGGCTCCGGAAAGCACGTGTGGCTGGTCCAAGACGCGAACGTCCGCAGTCTTCTTGTTGATCTTGTAGCTGAGTTTGTCGCCAAACCAATCCGAGGCGATCGCGATGAACTGCACCTGTCCGGCGCCGCCCGGTTGGAGTTCAATTTTCTTGTCGGTCGCGGCGGCGTCCGGAGGGGCGGGCACGGTGACTTCGATCATGTCGTAAGCGTCGACTTCGAGTGTTTGATGGAAGGCGAACTTGGGTCCGTTGGGGACCACGACATTCGCGTTCACAATAATTTGGGCCATGATGTTCTCCTTCTTTTTGCTAACTCGGGTTGACGCTCACCTTAAAATGCGGCGGGCAGTTTTGTATGATTTTCCTGCGTTTTCTTCGATGTAAACGCCGGGATAAGAAAGAGTCGCGGGCATGGGAAGTTCTCCGTTTGAATAGTGCTAGGGCGGGATCTGCAAGGGTTTGGGTTGGGAAGTGGGGTGACCCGAGAAAACCAAAAAACATCCCCGCAATGCAACAACAAAAAGCAATTATTTAATTGAATGGGGTTTTGCAGAAACCAGTTCCGCTCGCCCACGACCGTCGTGCCACTTTGAACTCCAACTGGGTTTCGGCTTCGATTTCTTCTGCGGCTAACACTTGGCCAAGGGATTTTGTCGTGCTTCTACGCAAAACATGAATCCCCTACCCTCTGATCGCGAAAATGCCAAATCCGACTACGAATCAAAAGGTTTGAAGTTCGAATCTTCACGGGTGCGGTGGAGTTAAATCCAAGTAAGTTCAAGCAATGAAAACTGTGGTCGGACTGATTTTCATGTGCCTGCTGGCCGGTTGCGCCAGCCGGCCTAACGACAACATGCAGGACCCTTCGGAAGCCAGGGCCGAGGCCAAAGCTCGCGAAGATTTCGCGAAAACTCTGCCGAAACCGCCGGAACGCTGAAATCGCTCCTATGAAAATCGCACTTATTTTTGCGTCGCTCGCCTGCGCGTTACTGCTCAACAGTTGCGCGGACCAGTCACTGATGACGGACGAGGAATATAAGAACAGCAGAGGGCCGGCGCCGTTTTCGCCCGATTACAGCAACGTCCTGCCCGATCCAACCACGGGACGCCCAGCGGGCGGCTACTGACGAGGCCGGATAGTCCGCTCATTGCGCTTCGAAGGCGCTCATCGCGCGAAACACTTCGTAGCGCGCCTGGATTTCTTCCATCGTCAAAGTGCGGAGCCGCTCCAGGCTGAAGGCTTCGACATTGAAACTCGCGAGCACGCTTCCATAAATCACCGCGCGACGAAGGCTCGCAAAGTCTGGCTCCTTTCCGGCGGACGCCAGATACCCCGCCAATCCGCCCGCGAACGTGTCCCCCGCTCCGGTCGGATCGTGGATGTCCTCGAGTGGATATGCGCCGCAGCTGAAGAATTGGTCTTCACCGAAAAGAAGCGCGCCGTGCTCGCCCTTCTTGATCGCAACGTATTTCGGGCCCGTCGCGCGGATCTTGCGACCCGCCTTGATAAGACTTGTCTCTTTCGTCAGCTCGCGAGCTTCGCTGTCGTTCAGAATCAACAGATCGACGCGCGGCAACAGCGCATCGAGATCGGCTCGCGTGGTTTCGATCCACAGATCCATGGTGTCGGCCACGATGAAACGCGGCCGTTTCATCTGATCGAGGACGTGGGATTGCAAAGCGGGCGCGATATTCGCCAGCAACGCGAAATCCGTTGCGCGATAATCTTCCGGTAAGTCGGGACGGAAATGTTCGAAGACGTTGAGCGCGACGGACCGGGTCTCACGCGTGTTCATGTCCCACGCGTATTCGCCCGACCAGCGAAACGTTTTCCCGGCCACGCGCTGCACCCCGCTCGCGTCGATCTGGCGTGATTTCCAAAACTCGAATTCCGATTCCGGAAAATCGTCGCCCACGATCCCGACGAGCTTTACTGGTGAAAAAAAACTGGCACTGAGCGCAGCGTAAGTCGCCGATCCGCCCATCAGGTCCGCGTGTTCTTCCACGGGAGTCTTGACGGTATCGAGCGCAATGGAACCAACGATGAGAACGGACATTGTTATTTTTGAATTTCGAATTTCGATTTTCGATTGAGGAGCTCTTTGGCGCGGCGAGCATAACCAATCGGGTCTCGGGCCTGGAGCAAGCCGGAGACGATGACGACGCGGCGCGCGCCTGCTTCGATCACTTTCGCCAGGTTGTCCAGCTTGATTCCGCCGATGCAAAAGATCGGGATGCGAACCGCTTCGTGGACCTTTACGATTTCAGTGAGACCGATCGGCGGATAGTCCGGCTTGGTCGGCGTCGCGAAGAGCGGACCGAAGCCGATGTAATCCGCGCCCTCGTAGAACGCGCGGATCGCCTGGTCGAGGCTGTGGGTCGATTTGCCGATCGCACAACCGGGGCCGACGACTTTCCGCGCGTCGGCGACCGACATGTCGTCCTGGCCGAGATGCACGCCTTCCGCCCGGGCGCCGGCGGCAATCTCGGGATGATCGTTGATGATTAATGGAACGCCGTGTCGCGCGGTAATCGCGCGTAATTCCCTGGCGAGCTCTTCGATTGCGCGCATCGGAAGATTTTTCGCTCGCAGTTGAAGCAGGTCGCCGCCGCCGTTCACCAGCGCCTCCGCCATTATTAGCGCGGCCGAGATTTTCACGTAGCCGAGATCAAGAATAGCGTAGAGCCGGCAACGGCTGAGATCGGCAGCAGTCAAGCGAGCGAATTATTCGTGCAACCGCGCCGGCATCGACTTGATCTCGAATTCGTCCGAGTTCATCAACCGTTCGACGAACCCGGTGTCGTAATGGCCATTTCGGAAATCGGCGTTGCGCATGATGGCGCTGTGAAACGGAACGGTCGTCTTAATTCCCGTGATGTAATATTCGTCCAACGCGCGTCGCATGCGGGCAATGGCCGACGTCCGCGTGGCGCCGACCGTGATCAGTTTCGCGATCATCGAATCGTAATACGGCGGCACAATGTAGCCAGTGTAAGCATGTGAATCGACGCGCACCCCTCGCCCGCCCGGCGCGTAGTAAAACGCAATCCGTCCCGGCGACGGCTGGAAATTTCGTTCCGGATCTTCCGCGTTGATCCGGCATTGAATGGCGTGCAGCCGCGGCTCGGCGTGCGCCACGTGTGGCGAGAGTTTTTCCCCAGCCGCGATCAGGATTTGTTCCTTCACCAGATCGCAACCGTAAACTTCCTCGGTGATGGTGTGCTCGACTTGAATCCGGGTATTCATTTCGATGAAGTAGTAATGCCCTTCACGATCGACGAGGAACTCCATCGTCCCGGCGTTCACGTACCCGACTGATTCCGCGAGCTTCACCGCCGCGTGCCCCATCTTTTTGCGCAAGCCCGGCGAGAGTAACGGCGACGGACATTCCTCGATCACTTTCTGGTTGCGACGCTGGATCGAGCAATCGCGTTCGCCCAAATGCACGGTGCGGCCGTGGCTGTCCGCCACCACCTGAAACTCAATGTGGTGCGGATTGATGATCAACTTCTCGATGTAAAGCGCCCCGTTGCCGAACGCTTTTTCCGCCTCGTTGCCCGCGGCATGGAACGCCGGCCCCAGGCTCGCTTCGTTGTGCGCCATTCGCATTCCGCGACCGCCCCCGCCCGCGACCGCCTTGATCATCACCGGGAAACCGATCTTGCGCGCGACCTTCAACGCTTCCTGTTCGTTCTCCACGATCCCGTCGCTTCCCGGCGTGATCGAGACACCGGCTTTGCGCGCGCAAGCTCGCGCCGAATTCTTGTCGCCCATCAAATGCATCGCGCTCGCCGGCGGCCCGATGAACTTGATCTTGCAGCTTTCGCAGACTTCCGCGAAGTGCGCGTTCTCCGCCAAAAATCCATAGCCGGGATGGATCGCATCCACGTCGCCCACTTCCGCCGCACTCATGATGCGATCGATTTTCAAATAACTCTCCGAGCTTGGCGGCGCGCCGATGCAGATCGCTTCGTCGGCCAGCTGGACGTGGAGCGAATCGACATCCGCTTCGGAATAAACCGCCAGGGTGCGGATCCCGAGTTCCTTGCACGCGCGAATGATGCGGAGCGCGATCTCGCCCCGGTTCGCGATTAAGACTTTCTCAAACATCGAAGCTTTCCGCCCGCGGACTGATGTTACGCAAGCTGCCAGCTCGCGCTATTTCACCCGGAACAACACCTGTCCGAATTGCACCGGCTTGCCGTTCTCCGCCACGACCTCGGCAATGACACCTTTGGTTTCCGCTTTGATTTCGTTCATGACTTTCATCGCTTCGATGATGCAGACGACGGTTTCTTCCGAGACTTCCTTGCCCACATCGGCGAACGGCGGCGACTCGGGCGAACCGGCGCGATAAAAAGTGCCGACCATTGGCGACAGAATATCCTTCAGCGCGCTCGCCTTTTCCGCCGGGGCCGCCGCTGGCGGCGTTGTGCTGGCGGTTGGGGCGGGAGCCGCCGGAGCGCTCGGAGCCGGTTGCGCGAACACGGTCTGCTCGCCCGCGCCTTTTTGCAGCTTCAACCGGAAACCGTCCTTCTCCATTTCGAAGACCGACAGGTCGTTCTTCTTCATCAAATCGATGACGGCTTTGATGTCATTGAGGTCCAAGTGCGTGGGCTCCGTGGTCGAGGCTGGGCGTTTAGGTAACGCGGTTTTCTAGGGCAGGTCAAGTGGGCGAATCGCCCACAATCCTACCGTCCCGCATTTCAATCCGCCGCGAGGCGGGGCGCGCGACCTCATCGCTATGAGTCACAACGATCAGCGTCGTCATTCCTTCGCGTCCGATCTTTTCCAGCAGTTCCATGACCGAGGACGCGGAATGCGAATCGAGATTTCCCGTCGGCTCGTCGGCGATCAAAAGCGACGGGCGATGAATCAGCGCCCGGGCGATTGCCGTCCGCTGTTGCTCGCCGCCGCTCAGTTGATGAACAAAATGCTCCGCCCGTTCGCGCAATCCGACGAGCTCGATCAACTCCTGCGCGCGTTCATCGCTTTCCTTTGGCGAAACACCCTGAAGCAGGAGAGGCAGCGAGACGTTCTCGCGCACGTTCATCGTCGGCAGCAGATTAAAGAACTGGAATACCAGTCCAACCTTGTGCCGCCGAAAATCCGTGAGCGCCGCATCATTCGCACTCTGCAACGCCAGACCATCGACAACGATTTCGCCGGCCGTCGGACGATCCAATCCAGCGAGCAGATGAATCAACGTGCTCTTCCCGCAACCGCTCGGCCCGCGGATCGCGACAAACTCGTGCCGCGCAATCTCGAGCGAGACATCCGCAAGCGCGTGCACCGTGCGCTGCCCGCTCGTATATTCGCGGCTCAGATTTTTGAGGATGATCAAGCCAGCTTTATCCGCCACCGAGCCGCCGCGCGCAAACCACGGCGACTTCGCGGTGGTCGCGGAAAGCGATGACTTCATCGTGGTGGACAAGCCGCCGTTTCTCCTCGTGCATCCGACGAAGCCGACTGGCGCCCGAACGCTCTGGGGCGAGCTGAGGCAATTGCTCGCCTTCGAAATCGCGAATGGCGGCCAGGTTTCAATCGTCAACCGGCTGGACCGCGAGACCAGCGGGCTCGTTCTTGTCGCGAAAAATTCCGCGGCGGCGCGCCGCTTCGGTTTGCTCATGCAGGAGCAGCGAATCGCGAAGGAATATCTGGCGATCGTTTGGGGCTGGCCGGAATGGGAAGCAACTTCAGTGGACGCGCCGGTGTTGCGACAGGGAACGCAGATGACTTCGCCGATCTGGCTCAAGCAAATGATCCATCCTGCCGGCGCACCGGCGCGGACCGAGTTCCGCGTCGAGAAGCGTTTTTTGCGCGGCGACGCCAAACGGTTCGCGATCATTCGTGCATTTCCAAAAACCGGACGCACCCATCAGATCCGCGTCCACCTTGCGTCGCTGGGTCACCCGATTGTCGGCGATAAAATTTACGGACCCGATGAAACGCTCTATCTCGAATTCATCCAGACTGGCTGGACGCCGAATCTCGAACGCCAGCTCTTGTTGCCGCGTCACGCCTTGCATTCGGCGTCACTCGAAGTCGAAAACGGCGAAAGATGGCGCAGCGATTTACCGACGGACCTCGAGGCGTTCGTCGCGGGTCGATAAATTGCAATTGACCTCACTCGCAATATCGTTGCCGCTCTTTCGATGAGATTTTTTCGCTCCGCGCTTCTCGTCTCTCTTCTTGTTCCTTTGGCGCCGCTCCAGGCGGCAACGGATCGCCTCTCGACCCACTTCAACAGCGAGATCGTGGACGCGCCGAGTTTCGAACTTTCTTCGCAGACCGCCTACCTGGTCGGGATTATCGGCAATCCCAACAGCTACGAAGTTGCCGCCCAGTTCTTCACCGCGCGCTGGCGCTGGGGCGGCATCGAGCGCGACAGTTGGGTCCAGGGTTACAATCAAGTCTACGCCACCTTGATGGTTGAGCCGCTCACCCGCGGCCCCGAGAATTTGTATGTCGGGATCTCGCTCGGCTTGCGCTACAACTTCGCCAAACCCGGGGCGCGCTGGGTGCCTTACGTTTCCGGCGGGGTTGGCTTGGGCTGGATCGACAGCCACGCCAATATCAACGGAGCGCAGGGACAGGATTTCACCTTCAATATTCTGACCGCGACCGGCGTCTCCTACAAAATGAACGATCATTGGAAACTGGAAGCCGGCGTGCAGTACCAACATTTTTCCAATGGCGGCCAAACGGATCCGAACCCGAGCGTCAATCTGCTCGGCCCACAGCTCAGCGTGACTTACGTCTACTAGTGGCCGCTCCCGAGGAAAACGTTCTGGTCGTGCGCCGAAATTTGTTCGACGAGCTCGGCAGCTTTCACGGTTTGAATTTTGAGCCGGAGAAATATCTGCGCGCCCTGCTCTCGCGCGGGAACAATTTTTTTCTGCCGCGTGGGCAGGCCGAAAACGATCCGACCCACAAGCAGATCATTCCCTACGCGTTGATCGCGCATGGCGACACCGTCCTCCATTATGTT
>DATILK010000517.1:0-4705 GCA_035476555.1 Chthoniobacterales bacterium
CTCGGTTGACTCGTACTTTCTCGGATTAACCGCGAGCCGCCCGGTGGCCGCTGTCCAAACTTGAACGGCCGTTTCCCCCGTCGGCTTTTGCGTCACGGTCATGATCTCTTTTCCGTCGCGCGTGAACTCGGCGACCATCACGTGATTCTCGTGCTTCAGACGCGTGGGCAACGACGCGCCCGGTCGCACATCCCAGAGTCTTCCGGTCACATCCTCCAGAAGCGTGATCAACTTTCCGCCATCGTCGCTGAAGCCCGCCCATCGAACTCCGGCCGGATGAACGATGGGCTCGAACAAGCTCGCGCCGGTGGTTGCGTTGCAGATTCGCGCGGTCCGATCGCTCGAAGCGGTCACGAGTCGGCGCCCGGGCGGATCGAATTGCGCTGAGGAAATTGTTCCGGCCGGCGTTATTGGTGCGAGTAATTGTTTCCCGTCCCCGGCGTCCCAAACGGAAATCGTTTTCGGAAACGCGACAGCCAGAAGTTTCCCATCCGCGGTGAATTCGAGCATCTCGTTCGCCTCGCCGGTCTGCGGAATTGGAGGACTGACCGGTTTTCCGGTGTCCGCATTCCAAACGCGCACGGTCTTATTCCCCGACGCCGTGGCAATGAGATGCCCATCCGGGCTGAAACGCATCGCCGCAATATCGCCGTCGTGTGACAAAGGCGCTCCGATGCCCGTGCCCGTTTGTGTGTCCCACAAAACGACGGCGTTCCGCACCGCTGCCGCGATTCGCGTTCCGTCGGGACTGAACCGCACCATGCTGATGGGGCTGTCATGTTGCAACGCCCTTTGCAAAAGTTTCCCGCTTTCCCCATTGCAAATGCACAACAGCTCGCCCTGCGTTGTGGCTAATTGTTTACTGTCGGCACTGAACTCTGCGGCCGCGCCTTCGTCACTCGTCTCGGACAACTGCGCCACCGGTTTTCCACTTTGTGTGTCCCATAATCGCATCGGGCCGCCGCCGACGTTCACCGCTCGTTTTCCGTCCGGGCTCAACAGCGTAGTCCCGCTTCCGCCGCGATCGCCGTACTTGAATGGCGGCTGGATCGCGTCGCCGGTGCGCGCGTCCCAGACCTGCGCAATGTGAAAGTCCGAGAAAGTAAAAAGCCGACGTTCGTCCGGACTTACACTGAACAGAAGGACGCTATCCGGGTCGTCCTTGTACATCGGATGCACGGCGGGCGCTTCCTTCTCCGCGTTCCAAGCGGGCGCGTTCTTGCCCAGGATCGACTGCGCGCTGTTCGAGATCGTCGGATCTGTTGGCACCTTCGCTTCCTGGACCTGGCCTTCCTGCTTTAGGTATTTTAGCGGCAACGCAAAATTTCGATAACTCAGCAGCGTGACTAATCTGAAAAGCGCAGCTTCGTTCCGCGGATTGAACGACAGACTACGCGCGAGTTGCGCGAGCGCTTCCGGAACGCGACCCGCCTCGAGCGATCGCGTCGCCTGGAGGAAATCCGATTGGCTCAACGCGGCCTGCGTTTTGGCGAGAGCGGATTCAGCACGCGAACGCTCGGACTCGGCTCGCGCCTTTTCTGTTTCAGCGCGGGTCTGCGCCTGTTGCGCGGCTTGCTTTTGCCACCACGCGTAAGCGCTGAGCGCGCCGAATCCGGAAACGAGAAGCAGCGCGACAGCGACCACAAAACGGAGGCGGCGAATCCGCCGCTCGTTATCGCGCTGTTTAAGGTCGTCGTAGTTAACGCCGAGCAATCCCGCGAGCAGTTTCAGTTTCGCGTTGTTTTTTCCGTCCTTGCCCTCGCGAGCATCCGCCGCGATCGGCTCGCTGCGGGTCGCGGTGGCCTCACCTTGTTCAGACCAGCGATACCGGAGCGCCTCGTGGAAACATTCATCCTCCGGTTTGAATCCATCCTTGCCGTCGCTGGCATTCGGCTCGCCATCCACGATGAGCGCGAGGATGCGATCTTCGCGGCCGAGCTTCTTAAACGTTTCGATTTCTTGACCGACCCAGCGCGATTGCGCGGAGCGCGGTGAGCAGACCACGATCAGGTAACGCGATTCGCGGAGCGCCTCTTCAATGTTTGAGCTCAGGTCGGCGGAAACGGGAAGCTCTTCTCGATCGCGAAAAACCGGAAAGACCCGCGCGGGAATTTTTCCATCCCGCGATTCTTTTCCGATGAGGCGCCGCGGAACGCGATAAGTCTCCAACGCTTTGTGCAACCAGTCGCCCCACTGCCTGTCGGTGTGGCTGTAGCTGAGGAACGCCCAGTATTTCAAGTCGGCGGCCTTGCCTTATTTCCGAGACGCCGTGTCCATCACGAACAGGACAATAACGCCGATTATGAAAACAAGGATGAGTGATGAAATAATGACGCCGGCAATCGCGAAGCCCTTGCCCCCAATGGTGCTGTTGGATTGCTTGATCTTTCGCAGCGCAAGGATGCCCAAAACAAGCCCGGTGATTTGTCCCAGCAACATAAACGGAACCAGCGACGCCACGAGACTTCCGATCGCAAGTCCGCTGGTCCCTCCCGCGGGAGTTTGAGCGGTCGCGCCAGCTGGAACGGTTCCCGCCACTTCAATTCCACCCCGGGCCCACGCCCTCGCGTCTGCCAACATGAGGAAGACAATCAGCAGAATTCCGTAGAGCGTGAATATCCCAATCCCGATGCCGAAGTTTTCGCGTTGATGCAGACCGGGAATCGAAATCGCGCCGGTCTCTATCAGGTTACTTAGGACTTGAGCGATGATATTAACCAGGAACGCGCCTCCGAACGAACCGAAGGCGAAAACCAGACTCCACGTCCGGCCCCAGCGCTTTTCTTTGATGAGTCCAATTCCGCCAAGGAAAAGGACGATGCCGAGAACGCAGAAAACGACCGCGATGAAAACTAGCGGGACGATGATGCCTTTCGATGCCCCGAGCCCGACAAGTCGGGAAAGAGATTTTCCGATGATGAACAGATTGATGAGCGCAACGAGTGGTCCGACCACCACGTTGGCGTAGCCGACTTTCTTTAAGCGAGGAGGCATCGCGCGGATCCCTTCTCGTCTCCGCTAATACACGTCGCGCTTGTAGCGCTTGTCGCTTTTCAGTTTCTCGACGTATTCGTTGGCAGCATCGACGTCCTTGCCACCCTGGTCCTGGACGATCTTGCGCAGCGCAGCGTCCACGTCCTTCGCCATCCGGCGCGCGTCGCCGCAAACGAAGAAATGCGCGCCTTCGCCCTCGATCCATTTCCAAAGCTCCGCGGCGTTCTCCAGCATCCGGTCCTGGACGTAAACTTTGCTCGCCTGATCGCGCGACCAGGCGAGAGACAGTCGCGTCAGGAAACCGTCCTTCTCCATCGCTTCGAATTCGTCGCGGTAAAAATAATTGCAGGCCGACTTCTGCGATCCGAAAAAGAGCCAGTTCTTTCCTTTTGCGCCTGTGGCCTCGCGCTCCTGCAAGTAGGCGCGGAATGGCGCGATGCCCGTTCCTGGCCCGATCATAATAATCGGCGTGTTCCCGTCATCGGGGAGACGAAATTTCGACGCGTTAGGGAAAACCGGAACCGGCACGTCACTCGCGCGATCGGCGAGGAAGGTTGAACAAACGCCGCCGCGTTGCCGGCCGTGGCTGGTGTAACGGACCACGTCGATCGTGAAATGGACCTGGTTCGGATGCGCCTTCAGGCTCGAGGCGATCGAGTAAAGACGCGGCTGCAATTTCGCGAGCACGTCGACGAATTCCTGCGGTGAAATCTTGATCGACGGATGCTCGGTGAGGAAGTCGATCACTTCCATTCCCCAAAGATAACGGTCGAGATCTTCTTTTCGTTCCGGATCGAGCAGCTCGGTGATCAACGGCGCCGCGTTCGCCCGCTCCGTGATCATCTTCAAAAATTTCGGCGTCGTTTGCGTGATGCGGCAATCGCGGAAGAGAGCTTCGCGCACTGTTGCTTCCGTTCCTTTCGGGCTTTTGACCTTCTCGTCGCCGGTCGCGCAGATCGCCTTCAGAATTTCATCGACGAGTTTCGGATCGTTTGTCGGCCACACGGTCATCGAATCGCCGACCTCGTAGTTCAATCCCCAGTCGGTCAGGTCGATTTCGAAATGGCGCGTGTCTTTTTCCGAGCCTTCGCCGCACAGGCTCCGGTTGACGGTTAGCTTGCCCGGGAACGGATTTGTCCGGGTGTATGGAGAGGCGGGTTTCGCCGGCGTGGCTGGAGTTTCAGTTGCCATGTTGGAGCCCGCGATGCGAATCGCGGGACCGATTACGGCCCGTCGTTGCCGATCGCGAGGGTGGGGCAAACGTCCATCGCGCGCTGGGCCGCGGCGGTTTCCTCGTCGTTTTCGGGCTGCTTGTAAAAATAAACGTAGGTCTCGTCGTCGTTGTACTTCAAAAGATTCGGAGCTTCGTCCAGACAGACGCGGCAGGGCGTGCAGGTGTTGTCGACGTACCAGGCGCCTTCGACGTTTTCGGGCAATTTGTTTGCTTTATCGGCCATGGGAAATTCTTAACTGAAAATGCCGGCGAAGAGCAATGTCTTTCTAGGGAGTCGGCAAGGGGCTCGGCTCGATGTCGGGCGCGTAATCTAGGGGCGGAGTGGGACTGACGGTTGCTGCCGGTTCCGGTCCGGGCAATGGATTCAGGATCACGCCGCCCTTCGTCATTAATTTTCCATTTCGCGCGAAGACGTCTTCCACGAAATACAAACTTCCCCAGCGCCGGCCATCTTTCGATTCGCCGCTCGAGTGCAGG
>DATILK010000518.1:0-4950 GCA_035476555.1 Chthoniobacterales bacterium
ACCGTCGCCGACATCGTCCCGCTCGAAAAAGAGAACCGGATTTTCGTGCAACGCGGAATGCTCGAACTGGCGAAGTCGAAGCGGCATGGTGTACGCAAATTGATGGAAGTCGCTGCCGTGCGGTCGCCGGTCATGGCGGAACACATAGGATTTCGTCTGGGCCCGCGCCTCAATGCGGCCGGCCGGCTTGCGACCGCGGAAAAAGCTTTGCGACTTTTGCTGACGAAGGACGAAAAGGAAGCGGCCGAATTGGCGACGTTCCTCGACGCGCAAAACCGCGAGCGGCAGGCAGTCGAAAGAAAAATCTGCGAAGAAGCGGAAGAGAAGTTGAAAGAGGTTTTTGAGCCGGACCGAGACGCAGCCATTGTTCTCGGATCACGCGACTGGCACCCCGGCGTTCTCGGGATCGTGGCGTCACGACTCGCGAGAAAATATCACCGGCCGGCGATCCTCGTCGCATTCGATTCGGCCGGACTGGGAAAAGGAAGCGGGCGCAGCATCGAAGGTTTGTCGCTGGTCGAAGCATTGGACCAATGCGCGACGCGTTTGGAAAAGTTTGGCGGGCATGAGATGGCGGCGGGGCTGGCGTTGCGCGAGGAAAATTTCGATGCGTTTGCGGCTTCTTTCGGGAGAGCCGCCCGCGAACTATTAACGGACGAAGATCTTCAGCCGCGGCTTTATCTCGATCACGCGCTGACTTTTTCTCAGCTCAACCATGAGCTGTTGCGGTGGCACCAGGCGCTGGAGCCATTCGGGAACGGGAATCCGCATCCGTTGTTCTTCGCGCGCGATGTTTCTCCAGCCGCCGAGCCGCAAGTGTTGAAGGAAAAACATTTAGTCTTGCGTCTGCGCCAGCAGAACCATTTTCGGCGCGCGATTTATTTTGACGGTGCCGCATCGCCATTGCCGGAGCCGCCGTGGGATATCGCCTTTCGGATTACGGCGGATGAATACGAAGGCGAAACGCGGTTGCAGATGCAAGTCGAAGCCGTGCGCACGACTGTTGCCGCAGAATGATCCAATTCTCGCAAACACTCGAAGAGCTCGACTGGATCCCGCGGCCGAAACTCACCGCGCTGCGCAGGCTCGAGATCGAAACCGTGGAGGACCTGCTCACTCATTATCCGCGGCGTTACGAAGACCGGACGCATTTCGCACCGTTTCCGCGGGAGGAAAGCGATACGCCACTGCTGGTCTGCGGCGAAGTGGTCAAGACGCGCCTGATTCGTTTTGGCGGCTGGAAAAAAATCTTCGAGGCGACGCTGGAAGAGTCGGACGCGAATGCGCTCAGCCAGCCGCTCGTGCTTCGCTGGTTCAATCTGCATTACGTCCAGAAAATGATCGCGACCGGCCAGCGGTTGGTGGTTTTCGGCAAACCTCGGCTGCGCAAGAACCGGATGTGCATGGAGCATCCCGAATTCGAAGTGATCGAGAACGATGACGAAATCTCGATCCATTTCCGCCGAATCACGCCGATTTATCCGGCGACCGAGGGATTATCGCAGAGAATTTTTCGCGGCTTGATCTTCAAAGCGCTGGAAAATCTCGACCCCGGCTCCGTGCCGACGCTGCTGCCGAAGAATGCGAATCTCGGCTCGCGCGAGCACGCGTTGCACGAGATTCATTTTCCTACCACGACTGCGCAGCGCGATGAAGCGCGGAAGCACCTCGTGTTTTCCGAATTCTTCGCGATGCAGCTGGTGATTGGCTCCCGCCGAAACGAAGCGGTCTTGCGACCGGGACAACGCCATGCCGCTGACAGCGTCGTATTGGAAAAATTTCTCCGCGCATTGCCCATCGACCTGACAAAAGCGCAAAAGCGGGTGATCGACGAACTGCGGCGCGATCTTGCCTCGCCGCATCCGATGAACCGTCTGCTCCAAGGCGATGTGGGATCGGGAAAAACGGTCGTCGCGATCGCCGCGATACTTCTCGCCGTCGAATCTGGTTCCCAAGCCGCGCTCATGGCGCCCACGCAGATTTTGGCTGAACAACATTACGCCGTGTTGTGCCGGTGGCTCGAGCCGCTGGGCGTTCGCCTGGCACTGCGCACGGGAGCTCGACAGGAGGAAACGGGAACGCTGTTTACGCCGGACAATGACAACGGCGCGCAGATCATCGTGGGAACGCACGCGCTTTTGTATGAGGGCGTGCCGTTCGATAATCTCGGGCTCGCGGTAATTGATGAGCAACACAAGTTCGGGGTGTCGCAACGAGCGCGGCTGACGGCGCGTGAGCCGGCGCCGGATGTTCTCGTGATGACGGCGACGCCGATTCCGCGCACGCTCACGATGACGGTTTACGGCGACCTCGATGTATCGGTGATCGATGAAATGCCGGCGGACCGCGGGAAAATCATCACTGCGGTGCGCGCTCGGGCGAAATTACCGGAAGTTCTGACGTTCATGCGAAAGGAACTCGAGGCGGGACGGCAGGCGTATGTCGTTTATCCACTGATCGACGAGAGCGAAAAACTGGACGCGAAAGCGGCAGCGGCTGAGTTCGAAGAATGGCGGGAACGATTGCGGCCGTTTCGGTGCGAGCTATTGCACGGGCGGATTCCGGCGCCGGAAAAACAGGCCATCATGGAACGGTTTCGCCGTGGGGAAACGAGCGTGCTCATTAGCACGACGGTGATCGAGGTAGGGGTGGATGTTGCCAATGCGACGCTGATGTTGATCGAAAACGCGGAACGCTTTGGGCTCGCGCAGCTGCATCAATTGCGGGGGCGGATCGGACGGGGCACGCACAAGTCCTATTGCATTCTGATGAGCGATGAAACGGCCGAAGAGACCGTCGCCAAACTCGCAGTCCTCGAGAAGACCATTGATGGGTTTAAAGTGGCCGAATCCGATTGGGAAATGCGCGGGCCGGGCGATTTATTGGGAACAGCCCAGAGCGGATTGCCGGCCTTAAAGCTGGGAAACCTCATCACGGACGCAGACTTAATGCGACAGGCGCGGGCAACCGCCACCGGAATTCTGGCGGTCGATCCCGGCCTCGAGTCACAGGAAAATCAACGATTTCGGCAATTGATTGTCGAACAACAGGGACGAACCTTTTCGAACGTGAGCTGATGAAAAATCTGATCAAATTTCTTCTCTTTGTGTTGCTGGTGAGCGCCGGCATTTCTGCGCTCTACGATTATCGCCTCAAGACCGGTGGCTTGAATTTTCTCGCATCGACGGCGGAGAAATATTCGCTGGCGACGACTCCCAGCGTGGACCCGAAGGATGTCGCTGGCCTGGAAAATCTGAATCGGGAACGGCGAGCCCTCGTGAGCTCGGTCATTCCATCGGTCGTCAGCATCAAGACCTCGAAGAAAGTCCCTGTGCGCCGGCAATATCAGCTCGATCCGTCAGATTTTTTTAATCGGAACCCGCGCCAGTTTCGGAACCCGAATGATGAAGCGCTGGTCCAGAATTCGTTAGGCTCTGGCGTCGTCGTCACGGTCGAGGGTCACATCATCACGAATAACCACGTTGTGGATCAAGTGGATGAAATTGAGGTCCAGCTCAGCGATGGGAAAACGAAGAAGGCGAAGCTCATTGGGGCGGACGCCACGGCGGACCTGGCCGTGCTCAAGATCGATGAGCCGGGATTGAAGCCGCTCAAGTTCGGCGATTCCGATGCGGTCCAGGCGGGCGATTTCGTAGTGGCGATCGGGAACCCGTTTGGGTTCGAGGAAACCGTGACCGACGGAATTATTAGCTCGAAGAGCCGGCCAAATCGGGCGGATGGATTCGGTGATTACCTGCAAACGAATGCCGCCATCAATCCCGGCAACAGTGGCGGGCCACTGGTGAATTTGCGCGGCGAGATTATCGGGATCAATACCGCGATCATTTCCCGCAGTGGCGGCTCGCAAGGGATCGGGTTCGCCATTCCATCGAACTCAGTCAAAACCGCGCTCGAGAGCCTGCTGAAAAACGGGCGCATCATCCGGGGCTATCTCGGCATTCAAGCGCGGCCGACCACGCCGGGCGCGCCCGAGACCGATGGAGTAATCGTCGACGACGTGTTCCCGAATTCGCCAGCTTCCGATGCCAAGCTCAAACGCGACGACATGATCAAAAAGTTCAACGATCGCAACGTTCGGAACATTGTAGAGCTGCGTAGTTTGGTTTCGCAGACCGAGCTCAATAAGAAGGTGGATCTGGAAGTGGTCCGCGACGGGAAAACGATGAAACTGACCACCGAGATTCGCGAGCAGCCGGCGGATTATCTTACATCTCGAAATACCAATCCGCGTGAGCCGCAGACGCCGCAGCAACCGGACGATCAACAGCAGGATCAGCCTGACGAATCGAACGCGCTTTCGTCGGTGGAAGTAGCGGATGTAACTGCGGACGTGGTCAAGCGCCTGGATTTGCCGAACCGAATTCGCGGCGTTCTCGTGACGAAAGTCGACGGGGAATTAGGCGAGCTGCGGGCTGGCGACGTGATCGAAGAAGTAAACCAGCAGCCGGTCACGTCGGTTTCGGAATTCAAGCGGATCGTAGCGTCGCTTGATTCGAACAGCACGCAGGTCCTCTCGGTTTGCCGACATCGCACCCGGTCATTCGTGGTATTGCGGCCGCGATAGCGAAAAGCACGCAGCAGCGTGGGTTTGTTCGATTGAAGTTTGGGTGAATAACCGCCGCATGGCGCGGGTCTAAACTTCCTCAACCAAGCAAGCTTATGAAACGAGTCCTTCTGGCAATGGCGATCCTGGCGTTGACGATTTCGGCTCTTCAGAAAGCGGACGCACGGGTCGATGCCTCGATTGATTTCTTCTACGATAACCTGAGCGATGGCGGGAGTTGGGTTGAGGTGGGCGATTACGGTTACTGTTGGCAACCGAGCATCGCGGTCAGCAACGCAAGCTGGCGGCCTTATACGGACGGCTACTGGGCCTACACCGATCAGGGTTGGACCTGGATTTCCTACGAGGACTTCGGATGGGCGACT
>DATILK010000519.1:0-3814 GCA_035476555.1 Chthoniobacterales bacterium
TTGACCGACTTCAGCAGCTCGAGCTTGAAGTCGTTACTGTCGCACGGAAAGAGGTCGTGGGTCCGTCGGGTGAGGCGGTAGACCATTTCCGGGCGACCCATTTTCTGCGGCCGCCGCCAGGTATCGAGATAACCATCGCGCTCGAGAGTCAGGCAATGCTGCTTGATGCCCATGTAACTCATCTTCATGCGCGCGACGAGCTCGTTGACGGAGAGGCCCTTGGTGCGCTTAAGGGTATTAAGAATTTCGAGCCGCTGAGTGCGGCCGATTTCGGCGAGTAACTGTTGGTTCAATTCAGGGCTCCTTCCTAGGTGCGGCGCAGAGATTACCCGCCGTCCCCTTGGAAAGGCAACAACAAATTCCGCAAAGTTCAGGAACAAAACAATTTACTATTCCGGCGTAACCCGGCGGCCCGTTTCCGGGTCGAACAGCTGGGCCTTTTCCAGATCAATCCCGAACTGAATCCTGTGGCCTTCCCGCTCTCCGCGTCGCAACGTCCTGGCGTTCAAAGCATGAGCGCCGGTCTGTAAATAATAGTCGGTCTCAAAACCACGAATCTCAACGCGGTCAATCAAAGCCCGGAAACCGGGTTCCGCGCCGATCACGACATCTTCGGGACGGAATGCGAGCACGACTGGTTTGCCGACGAAGTCTTTCCCGGCGGAATATCGATCGGATGCCAGCGGAACCACGATCGTCCCATCACCGGCTTCGGAAAAAACCAGGCCCTGCCGTTCCGGCTTCAGCGTGCCCGCGACGGTATTCATAGGCGGATCGCCCAAGAATTTTGCGACCGCGAGGGTTGCCGGCGCGTCGTAGATATTTTGCGCCGGCCCGTCTTGTTGCGGCACGCCGTCGAGGAGAACCACTGTCCGCTCCCCCAAGGCCAGCGCCTCCGATGGATCGGTCGTCGCGTAAACGATTGTCGCCGAAGAGCGACGATGCAGATTCACGAGCTCCGCCCGCCCGCGACGCGCCGCTGCCGGTTCGAGGCCGCCGAAAGGTTCATCGAAGAGATATATTTTCGGCTGGCGCACCATGGCGCCGGCGAGACCGAGGAATCGCCGTTGCTCGACCGAAAGCGATTCAGCGTCTGTCTGCAACTGCGCCTCCATGCCGAGCGCAGCCGCAACGGGCCCGATCCGTTTTTTGATTTCCGTGTCCGCAAAATTTTTCCGCCGCAATCCGATCGCAAGATTTTCGAAGACCGACAGTCCGGGATACGGCACGTAATCACGCGTAACGAAAGCGACGTCGCGGTCCTTCGGAGCGACGTCGTTGATGCGACGCTCGTCGAACAGGATTTCGCCGTCGGATACATAATCCAGACCGGCAATGAGCCGGACGACCGCGGAAATTCCGGAACCGGCGGGACCGGTCAGGACCACAAATTCGCGATCGCCGATCACAAGATCCAGAGCGCTTTGGATCGCGTTTGTCCTGACTTTTTTGAGCGTGATGCTTGCCATGGGTTAAATGAACGGCAGGTCCACGACTTCGATTGGAACGCTGCCGGCCTGAAGATTTGTCCCGGCGGTATTGTAACCACGCTTCACATATCCGAGAGCGATTTCCTTCCCGAGTCGCGCACTTTTTGTGGCGCTGGTTATCCAACCGACATCTTTCCCAGGATCGGCCTCGCTCGTGAGATGCGTGCCGGACTGCAACGTGGCGCCGGAAAGCGAAACCAGACCACACAGGCTTTTGTTCCGCTGCCCGGACATTTTCATCCGCGAAACTACCTCCTGCCCGATGTAGCAACCTTTCACGTAATCGATCGACGATTGCTCGAGATTCGCTTCGACGGGAATGATCTCGCCCGTTAGTTCGCGGCCCCAACGCGGAATTCCCTGCTCGATGCGAATCACCTCGGCGCAGGCGTCATCACAAAAAGGAAAGTTACTCGTCAGTTCCTGGCAGATTTGCGGAGCGTTCTCGCTTGCCACCCAAATATCCCACCCGGCAAATCCGAAATGATTCGCCGCCACGGTTCGGATCGAAGAAGGGATCGATGGTTGGGTTTCGTCGATGACATGGAAGATCGAAAACTTCTCCGTGACATCTTCGATCTGAACGTCGTCCGCGATGATGTAGCGCTCCAGCCGCGCGGGAAGGTCTTCGCGCAATTCCGGGTCGGCATCCAACAAAAAATCCGCGTTGCTTTCTTTCGAAATAAAAACGTGCGCACTCAATTTGCCCTTGGCGTTGAGGATCGAAGCCTGGACTGCCGCGCTCTGGGTTGCTTTGCCAAGATTGTTGGTGATTTGTCCGTTCAGGAATCGAAACGCATCGGCGCCGGACGCGCGCAATTTCACTCGCGCCGACAAAACGACAAAACAGGGGCGGTCCAAACGAGAAGCCGTCGTCATTCGAGGCGACGAACAGAATTAGTCGTCACTCTGGCGCCGCCAAAAACCACCCCACAAACCGCGGGGCTCTTCGCCTTCTTCTTCCTTCGCCGGCGTCGGGAACTTGAGAATCGTATCCTCTTTGGCCGCTTCGACCGCTGGCTCCTGGGGCGCCGCGGCCACGGGTTCAGCTGGAACCTCGGCAACATTCGTGTGGCCCGCCACTTCGGTAGCCGCTGGTTCCACCGCCGGTGCCGGCACCACTTCGCCCATCGATTTCGCTTCGGAAGGAACCTCGGCCGTTGTTTCTACCGCCACCGGCACTGGCACTGGCGCCGCCGCCTCTTCGGTTTCCGCCGTCTTCGTTTCGTCGATTCCAGCCAGGCGCGGCTGATCTTCTTCGCCGTTCGATGGCGCGCCGACCGGACCGCCCGCCGGAAAATATTGGCGGAACAACGACGAGTAGTCTGCATCTCCCCGCCCCTGGCGCATCTCCTCCGTCAACCCGTGGCGAGACGCATCAGTCGCGCCGAACTCAATTCCGAAATTCCTGGCCAGTCGCGTAGCGATCACCACGTCTTTCAACATGTGCTTCACCGAAAAGTGCGGCTCGAAGTTTCCTTCCATCATCATCGGCAGCTTCATGTCGAGCGTGGCGGAATTGCTGCCGTTATTCTTCATCGCCGCCGCGAATTTTTCCGCGGACAAACCGGACCTGGACACGAGCGCCAGCGCTTCGGCGGCCGCCTGCACGCTGGCCGCGGTCACCATGTTCGTCGCGACTTTTACTGTCGTAGCGTCGCCGACTTTGCCGATCTCGATGATCTCCTTGCTGCTCGCTTCCAGGATCGGGCGCACTCGCTGGATCGCGGCTTCATCGCCACCAACGTAATAAACCAGCTCGCCTTTTTCCGCGGCGTTCTTGCTCCCGGTAAACGGACAATCGAGGAGTTGCGCGCCGCGTCGCTCGGCCATCTCCGCCGCCGCGCGCATCGTGTCCGGCGAAACTGTGCAGTGCGCCATCACGATGTGGCTCGAGGTCAGGTTCGGAGTCATCCGTTGCATCATCGCGAGCAACGCGTCGTCGTCCGCGACAAAGATCTGGACGAAATCGCACAGCTCCGCGACCTCCGCGGGCGAGCCCACGAAATTAGGCACGGGCCGCGGCGTTCGGTTCCAAACGAAAACGTGAAACCCCTGCTCCCGCAGATTGGCTACGACGCGCTGGCCGATAATGCCAAGGCCCAGAACTCCAATATTTTTACGTGTCCGACTCGCCATTTTTTAAAATCGTTCGATGGGGATTCGCCGGCATTTTACCCGGTCGCCCGTGAAAATCACGGCAAACCTCCGGCGGCGCAATACGGAAATTCCGCGGCTCTCTATTTGAAGGCGGATTCTGATAGATAATGAGCGGCCACCGCGCCGGTAATCCGCAAGCTCTCGGCGCTGAGTTTGTCGATCGT